>JAISNL010000152.1 GCA_031276235.1 Prevotellaceae bacterium
TCCTTAAATAAATACACATATTATATATATCTTTGTCATCAGAAACAAATAAAAATATTATGGGATGTAAAGTAAAAGCATTGGAGAACTATACATCCGAACAAATTAAAGCAATCATAGATGGCGATGCAAAACACAAATTGGGTATTCGCATTTATGCTGTTTATCAGTCATCTATGGGTATGTCAAGTCGCGCCTTGGCAGAATTGTACAACGTAAGCTTCAAACAGATTCGTAATTGGATAAACCGTTTTGATGCAGAAGGGCTTCAGGGTTTATTGGATAAAACCCGTAGCGGTCGTCCTCGTAAACTGACGGAAAATCAACTATATGAGTTGCAATCCGTATTGTTGGACAGTCCTGAACAACATGGTTACAATACAGCGAAGTGGTCGGCTGCTTTGGTTAAGGACGTTATATCAAAACATTATGAGGTTGAATACATGTTAGCCAACGTTTATCGGATAATGCACTCACTTGGGTTCAGTTATCAGAAAGCGCGTGGATTTTTTCCCGAGCGGAATGAACAACAGCGTGAACAAGCCAAAACAGACATAAAAAAACTTTAGACCAATGCGTAAACAGTAATGACACAGTTATTTTATTTCAGGACGAATTCTCTATGAGCAATACTGCCACGCTTTCTTATACTTGGTCGCCGGTTGGAGAACAGCCTCAAATCGCCTGCAAAAAAAAACAAAAAGAACGAGTTACAGGATTTGGCAGCGTGAACCCGATTACAGGGCAGTTGACTGTTAACTTTGATAAAAAGGGAAATTATTTAACATTCAAAAAGCATTTGAAGAAGGTACTTGCTACATATAGATATAAAAGTAAGATAACCATGTATGTAGATAACGTTCGCTTTCATCACGCAAAAAAACTGAAAGGATTTTTGGATATACATCACAACTTGGAAATACTCTATCTTCCTCCTTATTCGCCTGATTTAATCCCTGTTGAGCGAGTCTGGTGGTATATGCGAAAAAGTATCACACACAATCGATATATTTCAACTATGTATGAACGAATTGGAAAATTCTGGAGGCTGTTTTCCAAAATGCTAAACCAAATCCAACTCTTAAAACTATTTGTGCAATTAATTTGTAGAGATTATATAAATTACTCTCGCCTTCAATAAAAAATCGATTTTCTTTCATAAACAAACCCTCTTTCATACTGTCTTTGGTTTTAATCAAAAGTCGAAATCCGTACAGTTCGCAGATACGGTAATATTCGCCGTGCGTGGTGGCGCTGTCGTTGAGTTTTGTTAATTTGTCGGCAATAATTTTTATATCGTAACTTTCTATTCCGTCAAGTTTAACAGGATTAAGTTTATTCCCTTCCTTATCGTATTGCAAGTGATTATTAAAAACGTCCCAATCTTTTTTCATTCGGGCTATAAGTTCCTTATTTCCGTTAATCGTATATAACACAGAAGCAAGTTTATTAACTGACAGCGCCTTATTCCTGCCGAAACTCTGCCTTTCACTTTCGAGGGCGGCGATTTTCTTTTCCATTCGCGCTTTCCCATTCTTCTGTGGAAATGCTTCTTTGGGTTTATGATTTTATTAAGTTTATCAGCCCTGTTTTTACAAATTGTTTCATAATAAATACTTTAAATAAATTTATTTTTATAAAATATAATAAATGAATATCCGCATTCATATTCAAATAAATGCAGTAATAAAAACAAATATTTTACCTGTTTTTGTATAATTTTAACCTGTATTTAATATATTTTTAGTATTACGGCGGATACTCATTTTAATAATATAACAAATAATATTTATTCATAAAAAATGCTTTTTAATATTATTTTCATGCCAACCTCTGCCAAAAGTCGGCAAACATCTGCCATATTTATATAAATTATTCTGATATAAAGAATGTTCTATATTTTTGCACTGCGTTAATATTGGCGTAATTATCAAAATAAAAACACAAAATAAAAACACAAAATAATGGACGAAAAATTAAAAGACCAAGATGTATTGTTGGTTAAAGAAAAAAACGACGACGAATTGAAAGTCGTTGCAGGGATCAATTCCCAAACAGGAAAATTGGATACAGTAAAATCTGATATTGAGAATCAGTCTGATTTTATGAAAATTGACAGGCGCGACAATGTTCTTGATAATTTCTTTGAACATTTCAAGCGTCAATTTAAGAATTCTACTGATTTTATGTTTTTTAAAGCTCCTGCATACAGAGCGAACGAAACGGCAAAAGATTTGCAGGCGGCGTTGAAAAACCCGGACACGCTCGAAAACAGTCGTTTTTTGGATATGCACAAAGTTGAGCCGCAAAGTCAAAAAGATTATGCCATTAATCCCGACACGGTGCAATGGGAAAAGTTTGAGCGTTACGGCATTACCCGCGAAAGTTTGGAAAAATCGGGCAATCTGGGAAAATTGCTTGACAGTCAAAAAACAGGACTTATGCAGGTTTCCATTAAGATTGAAGATGAAACCTGCGTTCGGACGGGCGTTTTTCGCTACGCAAAATGGAAGATGGCAGTTTTGCGCCTTCCGTTCATCTTATTCGCTATGCGAAACGCTTGCTGTAATCAAATCCGAACTAAATTCATCAATCCCCAATAAATCACATTCAAAACGAGAATGAATAGGCAAAAGTTGCTGTTATTGCATCTGTTTTTTTGTTTGTGGTCAGCAGGTTTCTGTTTTGCCATACGATGTTTGCGCTGATGTTGTGTTTTTTTAACACTGCAATAGCGGCATTGGCTCTGAGGTTCAGCACTTTTATCTGCGTTTGACCGCTGTTCATGTTCACGTTGTATGATGCGGAAAAGCCTGTCGTCAGTTTTTTGTTCAGCAAGCCCGCCGTAACGCCGAGCATTGGTCCGAATGTGTGCGTTTCTATTAATCCTCCGTAACTGTATGAATAATTTGCAGATGCGGTAATGTTTATTCCGCTTTTTATCAGAGACAAATTGTAAATCATTGCCGAATTAAGAAAACGTGAAACGTTTCCCTGCAACGCAACATCGCCCTGCCTGTCGGCTGATTCCTGATAACTTACGGCAAGATTCAAACGCTGATTCATACTCTCGGTTTGCTTGAAACTGTATGTAACAGAGCCGTCTATGGTTTGCGACAACTGTGTATAATTGAGTGTGTCCATGTTGTCGTAAGGCGAAATTTCGTTTATGTAATCGAATTGCGATTTGAGGTTACGATAACTTTGAAAAGTTGAATAATTTGCAGATATTTGCATGGCTTCAGAAGGGTTATAATTCAGATTTACAGAGCCTGTATAGCGGGTATTGTTATTGTCGTTTTGATTTTTCAAATCATCGCGCTGCACGCCAAAACTCAATGCCACATTTGCTTTATCGCCTTTCAAAAACGGACGGGCATAATTGAGTGTAATATTTTCGTAATCATTGTTGAAATAATATGCGCCCAGCGTTTTATAATTTGGGTCAATACGCTCGTACCCAATACCTATGACGTTTTTTGCAAGTTGCCAGTTCAGTTTGGCATTCAATGCGTTGTATATGCCTGTGGATGTTTTCGCGCCAAAGATATTTTCCACAAACGATGCTTCTTCATCTTTGGGTGCGCGGGTGTCGTGAGTAACAAAACTTACTGCATATTCGGTAAGCAACGTTATGTTTTTCAATAAATTCAGCCGAAAATCAAAGCCTATTACCGAATTTTGCAACGGTTTGATTCCAAGACTGTCGAGCGCGTGTTCCATTTGAGTATCTTTTGTGTCTTTTGCTGCAAAATACGTCAATCCCGCCGAATATTTTTCGGCATTGTACTGTGTTTTTATTCCGTATCCAAAACGTTCGTAATTGGGTGTTAGCGAAGGCGCTTGGGCTGAATATTCAACTTTTTTCAATAATCGTCCTCCCATGATGCCTATTTTGAATTTGCCGGGATTCATCTCCACACCGCCGCCTGTAAACTGATGACCGTTAAGCGTGTAAGGCGAAAACGACATCGATACATCGCCAATATGTCCAGTAATCCATTTGTAGGTGGGATGCAGGCTCAAGCGGTTGGGCAGCGAAGGATAGGACATGTTTTTGCCCAGATTTGTAATGTTGATGTTTATCGGAATGTTAATTTGTCCGTAAATGCTTGTATTTAAGCTTCCGCTGATATAATACGTCCAGTTTTGTCTGCCGCTCTGCTGATTTCCTCCGTAAAACACAGAGCCTGCAGACAGTCCGCCGCTGAATGTGAACGGTTTGTTTTTGAATATGTTGCCAATATCTTCCACATTCACCGCTTGCGAAAAGGCGTTTGCCGCAAAAAAGCACGAAGCAAGCACGAATAATATTTTCTTTGTTTTCATCTTATCAAAATATCTTCAATTATCACTGTTTCTGAAATTTAATATCCGCAAGTATGTACGAACCGTAGCCTTCGGATATGAAGCCCTTGATTTTCACCGCTCCTCTAATTCCAGCAGCCGTTTCAAACAAAACGATATGCGGAATTTCGATATTTGTAAACCACGATGTTGTGTTGCTGTTGTCTCTGATATTCAGCGTTTGCAGCGGCGAGTCATCTTTCATTTCGTCAAAATCGGCGGCGCTGAATGTGAGCGAAGTTTCGCCAATGCTATTTATGAAAAACGTTTGGCTTGCGTTGGGTATTTCAACAAATCCGGAATAGGACGCAAGGTCGGGAGAGGTGAAATAACAGCGGTTGAAACTTGCATCCAATCCAAAGAAAACCAGACTGATTGCGCCGCCGTTTACTTCGGTCACGTTGTCGGATGTAATTATTTCGCGCAAAGCGAGAGAATAAAAACAGCCAATGTTTTGCTCTGCCTTTTTTATTCCGAATTGCACATCCTTTACATAATACAGATTGGTATTTGGCTTGATGACGATTTGTTTGCTTGCGATTTTTGTTTCCTTACCGTTGGATGCCCTTAATTCTATCGTATAAGTTCCTGAATTTTGGATATTTATACTTGTATTTTCGGCATTGACATTGTCGAATGTAGCGCCTGCGCAAGTCCATTCGTATGTGATTCCGCTCGTTGTTTTATTCATTAAATTTGCGGTGAAAGGCGCTTCAAAGTCAAAATCATCAAAGGAAGGCTCAATGTTGAAATCAACGTTTAAGGGCGCGTCCAGATTTATCGTTCTTGATGTAGAAAATGTTTGCCGCCCGTTGTTAACGGTCAATGAAATAAGGTGTTCGCCTTGTGTGGCAAAATGCACGTTTGGCGGATTTCGCTCGGTTGATGTTGACGGCTCGCCGCCTTCAAACGTCCACAAAAAAGTGGATGCGCCAACGGTTGTGTTTGTTATTTTCACGTCGGCAGGCGCAAAATTGTTGATTAAAACTTCAACATCAAACGACACGTTTACAGCCGAATCTGTTGAAAACGTGAACTCTTTTGTATCGCGTTCGGTGTTGTTCCACGCTTCAAGCGTTATGGTGTATGTTCCCGCCTGAGCGTAAACCACCGCCGGCGGCTGCTTTTCGGATGATGTTGACGGATTGCCTCCCTCGAAAGTCCATTTGTAAAAATCTGCTCCCGTGCTGTGATTTTCAAGCATAACTTTCACCGGCGCAGTGTAATTGTCGTTTTCAATTGTCGCCGAAAATTCGGATTTCACCAGCAAAGTTGCTTCCTTATAGCACGAAACCATACATGTCGAAACAGCTATTGCCAAAATTATTTTTTTCATTGCTTCCATTTTTATATTGTTATCTTTAATTTTTGTTTATTTATTTATCTGTTTTTTTGTTTCTTTTTCCATTTTATTTTCATTATTCTCGTTCATACACCAGCAAATTATGTTTATCATCTAAAATTGCCAATAACTTATCATTGGCTTGAGGCGGACTGTAAAAATAGCCTGAATCATCTTTTTTCCTTTTCATAAATATGCAAAGTACTTCCAGTATCTAATAAAAACATTTTATTTTCGTGGAATTGAGGCGATGCTGTTTTCTCGTTAGTTTCAACATGATGTATCCATTCATAATTTCCATTGCTCGGGTTGATTGCCAACAAAAACGAATGTCCCGAAGAATATACGGAATACCATAACAAGCCATCGTGATAAATTACTTCATGCCCTACAGCCCAGTATTTTTTACCATTATATTCAAAATCAGGCAATCTGTGATATTCCCATCCATAGCCGCTTATTTCTCCTGTTTCCAAATTAATTTTATATAAAGAATGGTTTGTACAAACATAACCGATATTGCCAATTATTTCCATTGTTCGTGCGTAAGTTTTGCTTTTCCACAATATTTCTCCTGTTTCAATCTGCAATTTGACTACACCGCCATCCGAAACTGCTATTAAACTGTCTTTGTATTGTTTAACCTGTTTTATCTGACCATAAACATCTTTTTTATTATATTGATATTTTAATATTTCTTTTAAATCTTGCTGCCAAACTTGTTTTCCATTACAATCACAACAACAAATTAATTTTTGAATGCTGTCTGAAAAAAACAATTTATTTCCAAAAAAATATTTTAAATTTCTTGATTCTGTATTTCTTCTGGATATTTCTTTTTCAATATTGAATGTATTCAAATCTATTATAAAATAATAATTTTCTTTCCCTAATTCCAAACATCCTTTATATCCAACACAAATATATTTATCCTCATATTTAATTCCTTTGATATTAAGTGTATATGGTAGTTTTATTAGTTGTTTATTGCTCAATTTTAACAAATACGATTCTAATATCTTTTTGTTATTGGTATCTATGATCGTCTGTGTAGTAAAAAATAATAATTGATTATATATAAAAAAATCATAAGAAGTTTGTGATAACTCATTTATTTTATTATAACTACTATCAAAAAAAGTTATATGAGAACTATTACCATCGCCTATGTTGCAAATTAATTTATCTGCATAAATTGCATACGCAGCATAAACATTATCTATCTTTTTAATAAAATTATACATATTTATTCTACTATTTCAAATATTTGATTAAACATATTATCGTTATTTAATGCTTCGATAATTTTTTCAGCTTTATTAACATCATTTATATTACTTATGTCATCAATATATTTTTCACACAAACGCTTAACATTGTCAATTGCAATATCTTCCACTTTATCAAATCTGACATCAAACATTACACAGCCTATTTCTTGACATAATGGACAATAATTAATAATGCGAAAATAAATAGATTCGACTTTACCTTGTGTTGTACGGTAAATAAATCCACTGCTTTTTCTCAACTTGAAATTGTCTTCAAGTAATAACCCTATCAAAGTATTATTTAATTTATTTTGTACTTCTTTTTTTGTTATGCTTATTACTATTTCTTCCATATCGTTTGTATTGTGTTACAATTTCGATAAATATTCAATCAAATCATTTATTGCACTCATTCCTTTTTCTTTATATCCGCCCCAGTTTGAATATAATGTTTTGTATTTTTGCACTAATTCTTCAAAATCAGAATCATTACACAATTTCATTAATGTGAGTGATTGCATAAGATTACTTTCAATGTAATACAAACCACTATTATCTGTCAATATTTTACCTTTCTTATATATGTTAACTTTATTAATATTATTAAATTTCTCATAAAAAGACATCCCATTTTCTTTTATTTGATTAATATATAATTTTATAAAAATATCCAATTCTTCGTGTTTATATATTTCTTTGCAAAAAGAAATATTTTGACAAATAGTAATTGATGTTTTTGGATATTCAACCTTATGCAATCCATTTTTATATAAAATAGGATTAACAATATCTTCTATTTGATTAAATCTAATAGAATATACAACTGACTCTATTTTTTCACAATATGGCCAATAGTTTAGAACATCAAACCAAAACGATTCAAAACCAGTTTTAGAATTCCTTATTATTGTATTATCTTTTTTTCGATGAATAAATCCATCTTCTAATACTAAATTTAGTAAAGATGTTATTAATATTGTCTCTACTTCTTTTTTTTTCGGACTTATTATTATTTCTTCCATATCGCTTGTATTGTATCTCCCATGATTATAATTTTGACAAGTATCTTACTAGATCATCATATGCGGCAAAATTTTGTTGTTCTTGTCCATAGAATGGTTTAATTAATTTTTTATATTTTATACATAATTCTTCCAAATCTGTATCAGAACACAATTTGGCAAGAATTAATGATCTCATGATAGTATCTATATGATTTGATAAATCGCTTTTTTGTTTTAATATAATGCTTTTTTCCGAAATGTTAATATTACACATATCCTCATTTTGCTCAAAATATGTCAATAATTTTTCTTTAATATCAATCATATACAAAGAAATAAATTTGTCAATATCTTCATATTTATCTATTTTTACATTGAAATCAATCCATGTTCTAATAGTTGATGATGTTTTTGCAAATTCCATGTTAAATAAACCATGCTTTGACAATATGGGATTGATGATATTTTCCACTTCATCAAATCTAATATGAAACATTACACTCTCTACCTCTTGACATAATGGCCAATAATTTAATATATGAAAGTAAATAGACTCTGTTTTATTCGGATTTTTTCGAACTATAAACCCATCTTTTTTTCTCAATTTAAAACCATCATTAAGTAATAAACTGCTTAACGCTTCATTTATTTTTTGTTGTACTTCTTTTTTTGTTATTATTTTTTCCATACCGTTTGTATTGTATTATTTGTTATTGTTCCATCAATGCTATGTGAGCGAATAATTTCATGTATAGTGATTCCTCTCCCTTGTATAACTCCTGCCTCTTTAATACCTTGTGCAGATCTTACTTCAATTTCCCTTCCCTGTTTAATAGCATCTTGTAACACTTTTTGATTTTTGCGTAATGTATTAGAAACTCCGTATTTTGTTTCATTCAAAATGAATTGTTCTGTTTTTGTGTTATAAATCAAATTATCTGCAACCGACATTACACCATCCACTTTTAAATAAACCTGATTAACTACATGATAGCCATTTTCTGCTTTAAATATCGTTTTAAGGTGTTGAGAAATTAAAATTTCAAATTGTCGCGCCTTCTGAAATAATGCCAATATTTGTGTCCATGATAATCTTGGAGCTGTTTTTGCACTGTACTCAAGCAAAGTTTCCTGAAAACGTGGAGCATCATCCGCACTTATTATTTTTTTGCCTTTAGGTCCGGCAAGGTAGCCAAGCGCTACGGTAGATACAACATAAGCGGCATCAGTTAAGTCGGCATTTATTATGCGATTCCATGTTTTTTCAATATCAAATTGTAGCGTTACTATTTTCCAAAGGCCTGCCGCCAAATTTTTTGAGGTTTCTACTGGTGAATCTATCAATTCAAGCGCAAAGCCTCCCAAATCGCTTGCTGCATTATATATACCCCACGAAATCGGATTATCCTGTCGTTCATATTTGTCTGTAACATAAGATAAATAAGAAGATCTAGGAGATTTTTTTCCTTCATCAAAATATCCTTTAAAGTTACCTTCATTTATCCATATAAATGTTTTTTCTTCATCAGGAATAATGTACGCAACAGTGCATTCATTTTCATCTAATATAGGAATAGCATCTTCGTGAGTAAGTTCACCTCTACCTAATGGATTAATAATATTTTGTTTGAAATAATCAGGCATCTTTTTTCGCATTCCCTCCTCATCTCCGCCGAAAGGATCTGTGAATAAGGCGGGATAGCGGATTATTTCCCATTGCCATTTTGCAAGATGGTCAGCATTTGGCGTGTAATCCATTAAGTTGTTGGTTGTATTTACATTTATATTGCCGTAATCGTTGTCGAATGTGTGTTTTAAAGCCCAAATTCCATGTCCGAGTTCGTGTGCAGCAATGGTGTTTATTTCATTTGCAGGTATTTGATTTTTAAATAAATATCCGAAGCGTCCACCCAGTGGCATAAAACCTTGTGCATCGCGGTCGCTGCGTGAAGCATCTTCGCCAAGTATAAACAGATAAGTTTTGTCCTTGTCGTAACGCTCGCCGATATTTTCGCGATAAGCAATGTTAAATGCCTTCATTGCAGAAGTATAGCGCGAAAACCAGCCGCTGCTTTCGTCAAAAAAGTTTATCTGTTCATTATATGTAAACGTATCCGTTTCTATCTCAAAAGTTACTCCAACTTTGCCGTAAATTTCGTGCAAATGTGCATGTAAATCGCTTGTATTTATTGTATTGCCATTTACGCTAACCATAACCAAATTCGCCGTTTGAGGCTTGTAAGTTATAACATCTATTCGTCCTAAATTCAGATATTTTCCGCCGTCAGGATAAAGCGCATAAATCTGCTGCACATCATTGTCAACTCCCGCTGCAAGGCTGATTTCAAAGATGTTGCCTTCCAAATGCTTCTTTTCGTACATCATGCCTTGAGGAGTCTGAAATATCACATTTTCAGGCTTGACGGAGTTGTCAATAATTATGACTGTCGCCTGTATTTTGTCCGCGCCGCCTTCGGGCAAAAATTTCCATGGAACGTTGTAACTGTCTATCTTTGTGTATTTATCGCGTATGCGAACGCTACTCGAAAATTTAATATCAAACTTGTCAAAAGCATATTTTCCTGCGCCGCGTTCAAAATTCACAAGAGCCTTGTCCAAATCAATTTTATCGGCATCGAAATTGTCGTCAGTTAATGGAGTTCCTTGCCTGCCCAAATATTCGGAAACGATTGTATTATTGCCATTTTCGTCCGTTTCTTCGGTCAGTCGGTACACATTTCCATTTTCGTCTTTAACTGTCATCGGAAAAACGGCAACGCCGTTGTCGTTCAATTTTTGGCGTCCCGCTTCGATTGGCGGAGTTGTGCTGTAATCATAAACTATAAGACTGCCTGAAACAGAATCATATACAAAGCCCGGATTATCTGGAATTGTGAAATTAAACGTATAATCGGGCATTATTATACCGTTGGCGGTGTTTTTGCGTCCGCCATCCGAATAATCATCCAGATTACCAATGTTTTTCCAGTCTTTATTATATTTGAAATTTATTATTCCATTTATCGCGCGTTTGTCGGTATTGATGTTAACATTCTCAAACTCAACAGCTACGCGCACATTGAATATCCAGCGCAGCATCACCCAGCCTTCGCCAGTGAAAATGCCGTTGCCGCCCGCGATTTTGGTTACCGTTACAGGATAGTCCGAAGCCATGAAAACATCGCCGACTTTCAACTCCTGCAAGGGATTCTGATTGCTAAAATCAACTTCGGGCAACACTCCGCAATTCGCCTGCCGCGCAGTGTCCGTTTCGGGCATGGTAAATTCGTACACGTTGCTGTAAACAAAGTTGCCATTTGTGCATTTTGCACCCACGCGATACTGATAAGTCGCGCCCAACTGCAAAGAAAAAAACGTGTAATTTGTATTGTTTGTCAAGTATTTGCGCAATTCTCCTGTACCTTCGTACTTATTACAAAATTGCACTTCGTATTCGTTAGTATTTTCTATGGCGTTCCACGTCAAATCTAACTGATAATCATGTATATCGTAATTCACAATAGGCGGTTCGCAGCCTGAATTTGTCTTAAACCAAAATATTTCGCTATATCCGTTATTTTCAAAGATATTCAGTTCGTCAACTCCATCTTTGGCAATCGCCCGCACTCGCCATGCGTAGGTTTTGTCGGCATCCAAAGGCGGAAATAACGCACTGTAAATCAAATTTGTGTAAAACAGTCTTTCCTGATAAATTATCGGCGAATAGGCAAACGCAGACTGAGGCGCAGCGCCGTTTGGAGGCAATTCGCGCAACTCAAATTCGTACTCTATCTGCGAAATATTGCT
>JAISNL010000062.1 GCA_031276235.1 Prevotellaceae bacterium
CACAAATTTTCGAGGGCGCATCCCAAACTGATAAACAGTTCCCGATGATTTCCGTCCACAGCCGGCAATGCTTTTGTCAAATCGGGAACAATTTCGATGGAATAGTCGAAGATATTAAATTTCCATGGCTGGGTATTGTGTCCCGACGGCGCTTTGACGGCGTACGATACCATGGTTACAAAATCATTATTCATATTCATATTATTGGAAGTTACTTTTTCTTGTGCTGCACATGATAGCGTTATAATGTTGAAACAGATGAGCGACGTAACAAAAATTGTGCGGATGGCGTTTGTTCTGTCCGTGCTGATTTTGTTTGCGGGTTTATTATTGTTCATAATATTATTAATAAATTATTTTATGGCGCAAATATACAAAAAAATTGCAACTCAGAAATTTTACTGTCTTTGCTCAGGCGGGAAAGGGTAAAAAGCGTTGTCAATAACAAAAATGTTATTAATTTTGTGCGGCCAAACAATAAAAGGATAAAATAATATGAAAAAGAGGAAAACTAAAAAAAGAAAAGATGCTGAAAAAGACTTGTTGTTTTACCGCGAATTTTAGAAACATTTTGCTCCAGACTCAAGGGAATAATTTCAAAAAGAAATAGACATGTTGATTGAGACTAAAAGAAATGGATTAAAAACAATCCCTCGCTTTCGAGTAGGATTTAAATAGTTATAATTATGAAACAGAAAATCGAAAAATTAAAAGAGCGATACAGATGTCACGTCCTAAAAAAGTTGATTTCTGTCCAAATAAAGGGGGACGCTAAATACCCATTTGTTTAAACTATTTTTAATTGTCATTTAATATCAATGAAAATTCTGATTATAGAAGATGAATACGCATTACTGAAAACGATGGAAGAGTTTTTACTTGCCGAAAAATATGTGGTGGAAAAAGCCGCCGACTATCATTCGGCTTTGGGAAAAGCGATGATTTATAATTATGACTGCATTTTGTTGGATATTTCTTTGCCCGGAGGCAGCGGATTAAAAATTTTGGATGAAATGAAAAAAGAAGGCAAATCGGGCAACATAATAATAATATCTGCCAAAAACTCGCTCGAAGACAAAATATTGGGGCTGGATTTGGGCGCAGACGATTATCTCACAAAACCATTTCATCTGTCGGAACTGAACGCGCGAATTAAAGCCGTATTGCGGCGAAAGCAATCGGACGGCAAACTTGCGCTTCAACTCGGAAATTTATCAATAGATTTTGCTCAGCGTCAGATTTTGGTTGCAAACAAACCGTTGAAATTAAACCGAAAAGAATTTGATATTCTCGCATTTTTGGCTACAAACAAAAATCATTTGGTTACCAAAGAAGCTCTTGCAGAACATGTGTGGGGCGATAACATCGACATGGCTGATAATTTTGATTTTGTTTACTGGCAAGTGAAAAATTTACGCAAAAAACTGAAAGATGCCGAAATAACGATAGAAAACATATATGGAACAGGATACAGATTAACAATATGAAACTTGTAAACCATTTAATATTGCGTATAACGCTGTTTTTTGCCATAGTGATGCTGTTTTGGTCTGCAATATATTTTTTTCTGCAAATGAAAGAAATACACGATGGCAACGACGAAGGACTTACCAATTTGAAACAGGAATTTATTGCCAAAGCAAATAAAATCCCCGAATTTATCGAAAACCTTGAAAACAATGCGCCGCTCAATATAATAATACAGGAAATAGCCAGAGACGAAGCCGAATCGCTTGTTGAAAATTTTACGACTGAGCGAATATATTTTGCCACCGAACTCGAAGAAGAAGAAGTGCGAATGCTTACTGCCGCTTTTCGATGTCAACTCACAGGAAAATACTACCGCTTGCAGTTTTTTACCTCCACAGTTGAAAGCGAAGATTTGATAGAAAACACGCTGTACTTGCTGCTTGGATTGTGGATAACGCTTTCGTTAACAATATTTATTGTTAGCAAAATTATTATTTCAAAAGCTAATAAACCATTTTACAAATTATTGGGCGAACTGAAAAAATTCAAACTTGACAACAAACAAATGATTGATTTGCCCGAAACAAACGTGAATGAATATGTACAACTGAACAAATCTGTGAAAGAACTGCTTGAAAAAAATATAAATGTGTTTAACGAACAAAAGATATTTATCGAAAATACAGCTCACGAACTGCAAACTCCTTTGGCAATTATTATTGCAAAGATGGAAATGATGATTGAAAAATATCAGCACGACAAAAAACATACCGAAGAAATTGCCAGCGTTTTAAATATTTTGAACAGAATGAAACGACTTAACAGTAATCTTTTATTGCTTTCCAAAATAAAAAACAGTCAGTTTCCCAAAACCTCGCGGGTCAATCTGCGTGAAACGCTTAATTCGGTAATCGCCGACTTTGAAGACTTTGCCGCCTATAAGGAAATTTCGATAGAACAGAATGGAGAAGCCAGTCCTGAACTGCAAATAAACAAAGATTTGGCATACATTTTGTTCTGCAATCTCATCAAAAATGCCATAGCCCACAATCATCAAAACGGGAAAATACTTATTACTTACGCACACAATTACATTACGATAGCCAACAGCGGCGCACAAATTGAAATCGACATTTTCAGACGTTATGGCAATGCAGCCGCCGACTCAAAATCATCAGGTTTGGGACTGTCTATTGTTAAATCAATTGCCGATTTGTATCAACTCAATATTACTTATCGCTACGATAAAATGCATATTTTTACCATTGCAAATTTCTGAAAACTGTGCATTACGTTTATGTTTCTGTCTCAATCCATAATTTTGAAATTGTGAAAAATAAGTTTTCTGAAAAATCCGTTTATTCCAAAATCTTTCCAGAATTGACATGTAATTTTGCATAAAAATTAAATTTATTAATAACATAAGAAAATGAAAACAATTAAAATTTTAAGTGTAATTGTTGCAACAGGCATCATTACCGGTTATATTCTGTTTGCACAGTCTGCAACGCAATCGAATCCTGCAATTTCTACGCAATATTCAAACGAAGAAATAGCAAAGATGATTGAAAAGTACAAATTTTCTCATTCGCACGACGTTGTACCGCCTGTCGGTCTGCAGCAGAAATTCAAGTCGGATTTTCCTAAATCGCACGATGTAGAATGGGAAACCGATGGAGATATTTACGAAGTAGAATTTGATTTACGCCTCAAGGATTATAAGGTTTATTATGATTCGGCAGGAAATATTTTAATGATTGTTCAGGAAATTTTTCGATCCGAATTGCCCTCTGTTGTGAAAAATGCGGCAAAAGCCAAATATCCTGAATACAGTTTTGAAGATATTGACAAAATCAGTCGCGGAAGCGAAGTATTTTACAAAATAGAAATGGAACGCTTTTTATCGGATTTGGAAGTAAAACTTTTGATAAAATCCGATGGTGTTATATTAAAAGAAACTATTGATTATTAACAATTAAAATTCCAAAACAATGAAAAAATTAATGTTTTATGCAATGATTGCAGTTGCTTTTATTTTATGTTTTTCGTGCGAAAATGAAACTGTGAATCCCAGCAACAGTTCCGTTGCAACAAACTTGGGCGCAGAAGTAATCCCCGCAATTTCTACGCAATATTCAAACGAAGAAATTGCAGAAATGATCAGACTGTTTAGCATTTCACGTGAAGTGGATGTTATTCCGCCAGCCGAACTTCAGCAAAAATTCAGAACCGATTTTCCCAATGCTTACGACATTGAATGGGAATTTGGAGCTGATATTTATGAAGTTGAATTTGAAATACGCTACAGAGATTATGAAGTTTATTACGACAGGCAAGGCGTTTTGCTGATGTGCATTACCGAAATTATGCTATCCGAATTGCCCTCTGTTGTGAAAAATGCGGCACAAGCCAAATATCCTGAATACAGTTTTGAAGATATTGACAAAATCAGTCGCGGCAGCGAAGTATTTTACAAAATAGAAATGGAACGCTTTTTATCGGATTCGGAAGTCAATCTTTTGATAAAATCCGATGGCGTTATATTAAATGAAACTATTGATTATTAATCAAACAAAACAGCGGCGGGAAATTGAACCCGCCGCCGCTGTTTTTCGGAAAATCTGTTTTTACTCCAATATCTATAAGTCGCAGAGTTATAAAGAGCGCTACTAATTAGCCGCGAATATTGTTGTTTATTTGGTTTTTAAATTATGCAATCAATCATTCATATTGTTCTTCGCCGCGCTCGTAGCGCAAATATTTTGCTGACAGGTAAGCAACCATTTTTGAAATGGTATCGATAGATTGCTGAGTTTCAGTCGAAATATCATAATTTTTAAGGCTCAACAACATTCGCGCATAAAGGGCATGAAAACAAAGATAGAGTTCTCTTTCTGTATTTTGTTCTATCTTTTTGCCGAAATCTGTTATCGATGGTTTTGCCGCTTGATAAAGTTCTGCATATTTTTCATCTTTGCGTAAAAGATATAAATGAACATCATTCAGGTCGGCAATCAAATGCATAGAATGTGATGTATGCCCTGATTGCTGCTTTTTTTCAAACTGTAATAACTGTACTGTTCCCATATACCACGCAAGCGTTTGTTTTTTTGTATTTTCGTCAACTTGCAACGGTTCTGCCAGCGTTTTATAAATTTGGATTTCGTCAAAATTTAATGCACGCAATAAGTCTTCTATTTGCCAAAGATATAAAATATATTCGGCAATATTTTCTCTTCTTTTCTGTTTTGCAATTAACATGTCTTTTAATTTTGTAAAGAATTTTGTGATATATTACATAGTTTCATTCATAAGGTTATCCAACATGCGTCTTTCTTTTTTTGTAGGTCGTCCGCTGCCTTTGTCGCGATGTACAAATGTGGTAATATTTTTCATATCAAGTTTTGCAGTTTCTTCTGGCGGCGTAATATTTTCAACATATTGCGCTGTATTTTTTGCCGATTGGCGGTTTTCTGTAATGTCAATAACTCGATATGTATAAATGACAGGTAATTTGCGGACTGTAACTATTTCGCCTTTTTTTATTGTACGCGATGGCTTACATTCCGTATTGTTTATTGTTATTTTTCCATGTTTACATGCACTTGCAGCGTCGCTTCGAGTTTTATAAATTCGCACAGCCCACAACCATTTGTCAATTCTTACATCATTCATTTGTACTGTTATATAAAAAATTATATGTTGTTTTGGCTGTTTTCGGATTTTGGTTTTTCTTTTGTGTTGAAAATATTCATAGTTCTATCTATGCCGACAGTAACAAAGGATATAACTGCATTGTGTATTATTTTTAGTTTGTCAGGCAACATTTTTACTTCTTCGACGTTCCATTCATCCAAAACATAATCAATCTGTTTACCCTGCGAAAAGTCATGTCCTATTCCAAATCTCAAGCGGTTATAACTGTTATGTCCTAATATTTCGTTGATATTTTTCAATCCGTTGTGTCCGCCATCGCTGCCTTTGGTTCGTATCCGTATCTGTCCGAAAGGCAACGAGATATCGTCAAGAATTACAAGCATGTTTTCCACAGGAATTTTTTCTGCATGCAACCAATACGCAACAGACTTTCCGCTCAAATTCATATATGTGGATGGTTTGAGCAGCCACACTGAGCGTCCTTTGATTTTTACTTCGCTCAATGCTCCGTATCGGAGTGTGCTAAAACTGACATTGGACGCTTCCGCAAAAGAGTCCAATGCTTTAAATCCTATGTTATGTCTTGTATTGGCATATTCGGCTCCAATATTTCCAAGACCCGCTACCAGATATTTCACTTTATGCTGTTATTTCTTTTGTTCTTCTGCTGCTGCCGCTGCTCCCATTGCTGCTCTGGTTACTTTAACCGAACAAATAATGTTGGATTTTGGCGTAAGGACATCCAATTTGTCGAATGACAAATCGCCTACACAGATAGATTTTCCAAGTTGGAGATGTGTAATATCCACCGGAAGTTCATCGGGCAAGTCATTTACCAGCGCCGAAACTTTAATTTTTCTGTTTAAAACTTGCAGTTTGCCACCTTGCTTTACGCCTTCGGAATGTCCTGTGATTTTTATTGGAATGTCAATTGCAACAGGTTTGCTTTTGTCAACATTCATAAAATCAATATGTAATATTTTATCGCTTACAGGATGAAATTGCATGTCTTTAAGAATACAAGTGTGGATTTCATCGTCGATGCTAATCTCAACAATGTGAGAATAGGGAGTATAAATCAGTTCTTTTAACTCTTTTTCGCCCAAAATAAAATTTTTGTTTTCCATTTTATTTCCGTACAGTACACAAGGAACAAGTTCCTTTTTGCGCAATATTTTGCTGTCTTTTTTGCCAAGGCTGATTCTTGGCTGTCCTGTTAATTTGATTGTTTCCATTTTAATAAAATTAATAATTGCTACTCAGATTTATTTGATTTCCAGATAAACCCCCATTACAACCTTAACCAAAAGGTTAATTTTGGGACTGCAAAGATACTAAAATATTCAAAATAGAAAAGAATTTATAAAAACTGTTTAAATTTCATCTTTATACGCGCCAAGTTCATTTTTCCTGCGAAGTTTTTGCATAACATTTCAATTAATTGTGTGCTTTTGCACTCTACCTTGATATTTTTCGTTTTCATTGTAATTGATTGTAAATAAATAATAAATACACGAAATATCAATGTTTTTTCAAAATGAAATCATGTTATAATTAGTTAAAAATAAGATAGTACATGACAAATTTATGTTTTTTGTCATGTAGTAAAATATTTTGCTTATAAATTGTAACCGCCTTTATCAGTTGATAATTACCGATTTTATGATGTGTTACGTATTTAGTATTAAAAAATATGTTTACATTTGTAAGATTTTTTTAAAAAATGATATAATGGAAAATTTAGGAAAAAGAATAAAACAGTTGCGCGAAGCCGCAAATGTTTCTGTTGAAGATGCTGCAAAAGCAACAGGGCTTGAGCCTTCGCAGGTTGAACTTATAGAAGGCGGCGAAGTTATTCCAAGAATATCTTTGCTGACAAAATTTGCGCGATGCTTTAACGTACGGGTAGGAACTTTGCTCGATGGGCATGAAAAAATAGGTCCTGTAATTACTCGACATCGCAAATCGCTGCCAACAACAAGGCTTGCTGAAGAACATGCAGCTTATCGCTCTCACATGGATTATTTTTCGCTGGCTGAAGGAAAGCACGACAGAAACATGGAACCTTATATAGTAAATATTCATTATTTGCCGCCTCTTCAAAAATATTATCAAAGCCACGAAGGGGAAGAATTTTTTTACGTTCTCGAAGGCGAAATATCAATTTATTACGGAAACGAAATTTTTAATCTTTCAACAGGCGACAGCATATACTACGATTCAGTTGTTCCCCATTGTGTTTCGTCGAATCGAAAAGATGAAAATGCAAAAGTTCTGGCAGTAACTTACATGCCGTTTTAACAGTTGTTTTTAATCATAATATTTTATGGCTGATACATTACAAAAAAATAATGCCGCCGAATCCGAAATATCACTCATTGATGATACTTTGGGCGGATTGCTCGAAAAATGGGCAAACAAACTTCCCGACCACGATTTTATGATTTATTCGGATAGAAATTTGCGCCTGACTTATAAAGAATTTAATGCGCGTGTAGATAATATTGCCTGCGCCCTGCTTATGCTTGGACTGAAAAAAGGCGACAAGGTGGGAATATGGGCAAAAAATGTTCCTGACTGGTTAACATTTATGTTTGCTTCGGCAAAAATAGGCGCCGTGCTGGTAACAGTAAATACCAATTACAAAAAATCGGAAGTAGAATATATAATGAAAAATGCCGATATTCATACAATGTGCATGGTAAGCGGCTATCGCGAAAACAATTATATTGATATTATTTACGATTTGATTCCCGAACTGAAAACGCAAAAGCGCGGCGAACTCAACAGCAAACATTTTCCTGAATTGAAAAATGTTGTGTATATAGGACAGGAAAAATATCGCGGCATGTACACAACGCTCGAACTTATTGTAATGGGGCAGTTTATGGACAAAGAACCGCTGCGCAAAGTATCATCAACCGTAAGTTGCCATGACGAAGTAAACATGCAATATACTTCAGGCACAACAGGATTTCCCAAAGGCGTAATGTTGTCGCATCACAATATCCTGAACTGCGGTATGGCGACTGGCAAATTTATGAGTTTCACAACCGCCGACAAATTGCTTACCTGCGTTCCTCTTTTTCACTGCTTTGGATGCGTGCTGGCTTTATGCGCCGTAATTACTCACGGCTCAACAATGGTGATGGTTGAAGAATTTGACCCGCTCAAAGTACTTGCATCCGTACATAAGGAACGCTGCACTGTACTTTACGGAGTGCCTACAATGTTCATTGCCGAACTTAATCATCCGATGTTCGATATGTTTGATGTAACATCGTTGCGCACAGGAATCATGGCAGGTTCGGTTTGCCCGATAGAAACCATGCAGCAGGTTATGGAACGAATGCACTGCAACGTTATAAGCGTGTACGGACTTACCGAAACATCTCCGGGCATGACGGCAACCAGAGTAACCGATACGCCAGAAGTGCGAGCAACAACAGTAGGGCGAAATTTTCCTTTTGTTGAAGTCAAAATTATAAATCCCGATACAGGCAACGATTGTCAGACAGGCGAACAGGGCGAAATGTGCTGCCGAGGATACAATATTATGAAAGGATATTATAAAAATCCCGAAGCAACTGCCGATATTATAGACAAAAACGGCTTTTTACATTCGGGCGACCTTGGAGTGAAAGACGAAAACGGAAATTACAGAATAACAGGAAGAATAAAAGACATGATAATTAGAGGAGGCGAAAATATTTATCCACGCGAAATAGAAACATTTTTATATAAATTGCCGCAAATAAAAAATGTAGAAGTTGTAGGTCTCGCAAGTCCCCGATATGGCGAGCAGGTTGCAGCCTTTATTTCGCTCAAAGATGGAGAAACGCTTACCGAAGAAGATGTTGTAACATATTGCAGAGGAAATATTGCCCGCTATAAAATACCTAAATACATATTTTTTATAAACGAATTTCCAATGACGGCAAGCGGTAAAATTCAAAAATACAGACTTCGCAATTTGGGATTGGAATTGCTCGCAAAAGCAGGAATAGAGATAGTGTAATAACTAATGATTTAAGAAAATGAATATCGTATATGACACCCAATCGGCTGAAAGCAGTAATATTCATAACCGCAGGTCATATCCCTGTAAAATCAGGTACGAGACGCTATCATCAACTGTATAACGCTACCAAAAAATCATTAAATTATATAATTTGTTTTATAATTTGAAATTATTTCATAAATTTGCGACATTCTTGTACAAAAATTTAATCGCAAATGAAATGCAGAAATACACATAACTGCTTTGCAGTATATTCGGAAAACATGTTTTTCGCTTTTGCTGCGCTTCCGCCAAAAGGCGAAAGTATATTTTCACCCGCAAATATACTTTCCGAAGGTTCGGAAACAGTATTTTCACCCGCAAATATACTTTCCGAAAGTTCGGAAACAGCATTTTCACCCGCAAATATACTTCCCGAAAGTTCGGAAACAGCATTTTCACCCGTAAATATACTTTCCGACAACATGTGTGGATTTCGTCCATACTCCGCAAGCCGTTGGTATTGCGGTTATGAAAATTCAGCCCTTGCGGATTGTTAAGGTAAAGAGTACGATATTCATTTAAACAAATAAATAAATACATAAATATAAATGACTGATAAATTAGATATTGAAAGAACGCTTTGGCAGACAGCCGACAAATTGCGCAATAATATGGATGCCGCGGAGTATAAACATGTGGTGTTGGGATTGATTTTTCTCAAATACATTTCCGACGCTTTCGACGAAAGGTATGAACAATTGCTTGTCGAACAGCACGAAACCGGCGCCGACCCCGAAGACAAAGATGAATATACAGCCGAACGGATTTTTTATGTCCCTCCGACTGCTCGCTGGAAATGGTTACAGGGTCGAGCGAAATTGCCATCCGTCGGCAAGGACATCGACGATGCAATGGACGCCATCGAAAAAGAAAATCCGGCGCTCAAAGGCGTGTTGCCGAAAGATTATGCCCGTCCCGCATTGGACAAACAGCGATTGGGC
>JAISNL010000071.1 GCA_031276235.1 Prevotellaceae bacterium
TACAACTTTGAATGTAATTGCGAATAGTAAATGAGTAAATAAGGATATATAAAACATCCCGCACAAGTTGCATTTGTACGGGATGTTTGATTTGTTGGCGGTTTGAGGTATTTAAAAAAACGTATTCTTCTTGATACGTTTTTCGGTAATGCCATAATTATATATTGTATGACATTACCGATTTTTGCTGTGTTGCCTGTTCTTTTTCGGCTTCTATTCATTATGATTTTAAAGTTGCGTTACGTTATTTTGTCTTAATAATTTAATATCAAATACACAATCATCCCAGATTGTTGTATTTATCATAACTTATTGATTTCATATTACAATTATTTTCATAACATTAACACTTATTAAAATTATGTTCTGTAAAAAAACACAATCTTTGCGCACCGTAAATAAAAAATAAAAACTTTACATAACATGAGTGAAATTAATATCAAAGAATTAAATGACAAAATTCAACGCGAAAGCGCCTTCGTAGATATTGTGAATATCGAAATGAGCAAGGTAATTGTAGGACAGAAACATTTGACCGAAAGCCTTCTTATAGGCTTGCTTTCCAACGGGCATATTCTTTTGGAAGGAGTGCCGGGACTTGCAAAAACACTTGCAATCAATACGCTTGCAAATATTGTTGATGCAAAATTTAATCGCATACAGTTTACGCCCGACTTGTTGCCTGCCGACCTTACAGGCACGCAAATTTACAGTCAAAAAAGCGAATCGTTTCAAGTGCGTAAAGGTCCTGTTTTTGCAAACTTCATTCTTGCCGATGAAATAAACCGTTCGCCGGCAAAAGTACAGAGCGCGTTGCTTGAAGCAATGCAGGAACGACAAATTACTATAGGCGATACAACATATAAATTGCCTGAACCTTTTCTTGTACTTGCAACGCAAAATCCAATAGAACAGGAGGGAACATATCCGCTTCCAGAAGCGCAGGTTGACCGTTTTATGCTCAAAGTTGTAATATCTTATCCCAAAAAAGAAGAAGAAAAACTCATAATTCGTCAAAACATAAGCGGCGAATTTCCGAAACCTGCACAGGTTTTGAAACCTGAAGACATACTTCGCGCACGCGATGTTGTTCGCGATGTTTATATGGACGAAAAAATAGAACGCTACATTGTAGATATAGTATTTGCAACTCGCACGCCCAATGATTACGGAATAGGCAGCCTTACAACAATGATAGCATACGGAGGCTCGCCGCGTGCAAGCATCTGTTTGTCGATGGCGGCAAAAGCCTACGCATTCATCAAACGCAGAGGATACGTAATCCCCGAAGATGTTCGCGCCGTATGTTATGACGTTTTGCGTCATCGCATAGGATTGACATACGAAGCCGAAGCCGAAAATATCACATCCGAAGATATTATTACGCAGATATTAAATGTAGTAGAAGTGCCGTAAAATATCACAATAAAATTCACACATATTTTATTTTGTTATGGAAGCAACAGAATTATTGAAAACAGTAAGGCGCATCGAAATTAAAACGCGCGGATTGTCGCATCAGATATTTGCGGGCGAATATCACAGCGCTTTTAAAGGACGCGGCATGACATTCAGCGAAGTTCGCGAATATCAGTATGGCGATGATATACGAACTATTGACTGGAACGTTACGGCGCGATTTAATGCTCCATTCGTAAAAATTTATGAAGAAGAACGGGAACTTACGGTAATGTTGCTTATAGATGTGAGCGGCTCGCGAATGTTTGGAACAGCCAATAAACTGAAAAAAGATATTGTAACCGAAATAGCTGCGGTGCTTTCATTTTCGGCAGGATTTAATAACGACAAGGTTGGCGTAATATTTTTCAGCGACAGGGTAGAAAAATTTATTCCGCCCAAAAAAGGACGGGCGCACACATTACGCATAATACGCGAACTTATTGACTTTGAGCCGGAAAATAACAAAACAAATATTTCGGACGCATTACGGTTTCTTACAAACGCAATTAAGAAATCGTGTACGGCATTCATACTTTCCGATATGATTGATGTTAATAACGAAAACATGCAGCCTAATTTTGAAGATGCGTTGAAAATAGCCGGCAATAAACACGATATTGCAGCAATCAGAATTTATGACAAACGCGAAGAAAAAATGCCCAACATAGGAATGATCCGATTCAAAGACGCAGAAACAGGAAAATTAATGATTGTTGACACTTCGTTGAAGTCGGTGCGCAGCGCCTATTCGGATACGATGGAAAAAATGAACGACAATCTGAATCATACGCTCTCAAAATGCAGAATTGATCACGTAAGTATCAGTACCGACGAAGATTATGTGAAACCTTTAATGCAATTATTCAAAAAACGATGACAAAACCGATAAAACATATTGTATTGATGTGCTGTCTGCTAACCTTTGCAAATACAAACTTTGCGCAGGAAGTAAAAGGCTTTGAACTGTCTATAAATAAAGACACCATACTCATAGGCGACCACATAACATTAAGCGTAAAATACAAATTCAATCCATATCTTATTGCGAGTTTTCCTCAACTTAAAGACACTGTTGTACCCGGAGTAGAACTTGTTCGCGAATTGCCGGTTGATACCCTGCGCAACCAAAATATAATTTCGGAATATGTAAAAAAATACATAATCACATCATTCGACAGCGGACACTATTACATAATGTTTCCCATTATTGTTGAAAAGCCCGATGATACGGGAAATGCCGATACAATTGCGTCCAATATGGTTCATTTTCATGTGAATACAATCCCTGTTGATACCTTAACATATAAGATGTACGATATAAAAGCGCCGATAAGTTATCCATTGACGCTGAAAGAAATCTTATTCTGGATTTTTGCCGCAATAATTATAATAAGCCTCGTGATTGCAGCAATAATTTTATATAAAAGATGGAAAAATAAACAGCCTCTTTTCGGAAAAGCAAAACCCAAAATTCCGCCGCATATTGTAGCCTTCAAAGAATTGAGCGTGCTTCGAACCGAAAAATTGTGGCAGCAGGGCAAAATAAAATTATACTATACTCGGCTTACCGATATAATACGAAAATACACCGAAGGAAGATTTTCGATACCGGCAATGGAAAAAACATCCGACGAAATACTTGCCGATATAAAGAAAAATAAAATAGATGAAATGTATTCTTTCGACAGATTACGCGAAATGTTTTATACTTCGGACTTGGCAAAATTTGCAAAATATCAGCCAGATGCCAGCGAAAACGAAGAGTCATTCAAAACAGCGTTTGAATTTGTAACAAATACTCAACCAAAAGAAGAAGAAACGGAAAACAAAACATCTGAAGTTGAAGAACACATAAAGGAGGAAACAGATGCCTGAATTTGAATATCCAAAAATATTATATTTGCTATTGCTGATTTTACCGCTGACTGCATGGTATGTTTTTAAAGTTTTGAACAAAAAAGCATCCCTGCAAATATCCACAACATTAGCTTTTGCACATGCAAAAAAAGGAATACGCTATTATTTGCAACATCTTCCTTTTGCATTAACATGTATTGCAATTGCGGCAATAATTGCAGCAGCGGCGCGCCCGCGGTCGTCAACAACGCAGGAAACTATTGACACCGAAGGCATTGATATTGTAATTGCATTCGACGTGTCGGGAAGTATGCTTGCACGCGATTTCAAACCCGATAGAATTGAAGCGGCAAAAAAAATTGCAGCGCAATTCATCTCCGAACGAATATCTGACCGCATAGGCTTGGTAATTTTTGCAGGCGAAAGTTTTACGCAATGTCCACTCACAACCGACAAGGCAACATTGCTAAATCTGCTCAATGAAGTCCATACAGGAATGATTTTAGACAACGGCACAGCCATAGGGAACGGACTTGCAACAGCCGTAGCCCGACTGAAAGACAGCAATGCAAAAAGCCGCGTGATAATTTTACTTACCGATGGCGAAAACAACGCCGGTGAAATTTCACCTGCAATGGCAGCCGAAATGGCTGAACACTACAAACTCAGAGTATATACCATAGGCGTAGGAACGAAAGGAATGGCTCCTTATCCCATGCGAACATATTTCGGTACTACGCAGATACAAAATTTACCCGTTGAAATTGATGAAGAATTACTTAAAGCCATATCAGATAAAACGGATGGAAAATATTTTCGCGCAACAAGCAATACCAAATTGCAGGAAATATATCAGGAAATTAATGCATTGGAAAAAACGAAAACTTCCATCGACTCATTCAATGTGTACGAAGAAGAATATATGCCGTATGCATTGACAGGTCTCGGAATTTTGTTATTGGTTATTTTATTACGTTTATTTATTTTGAAAATGTTACCATAGTATTATGTTTAGATTTGCACAGTCAGAATATTTATTATTGCTGTTGATAATACCCGCATTGATTATCATTTATATTCTGTGGGCGATACGCAGGCGGCAACTGCTCTCAAAAATAGGAAATATTAATTTGATAGCGCAATTAATGCCGGATGTTTCTCATCGCAGAGGATGGTTGAAATTAACTCTTTTGTGTTTTGCGATATTCTGTATTGCAGTAGCGCTGGCTCGACCGCAAACGGGCGCAAAAGTAAAAAAAGAAGAAACAGGCAGAGGAACGGAAGTAATGTTACTGCTCGACGTGTCGAACAGCATGCTTGCACAGGATTTTAAACCGACTCGACTTGAACGGGCAAAACTTGCAATATCTCATTTGGTGGACAGACTGAAAAACGACAGAATAGGTCTTATAGTTTTTGCCGGAGATGCCTTTGTACAGTTGCCTGTTACAAGCGATTACATTTCTGCAAAAATATTTTTAAAATCAATAAATCCGGGAATCGTTCCCGTACAGGGAACAAACATGGCAAAGGCAATACGCTTGGCGCTTAATTCATTTAGCGAAAATTCCCATAAAAGCCGTTCGATAATAATAATATCCGATGGCGAAGACCACGAAGAAGATGCCATAAACGCCGCCAAAGAAGCCGCAGACCAAAATGTAAGAATACATACGGTAGGAATAGGTTCGGCAAAAGGCGCGCCGATATTGCTTGCCGATGGAAATTTTTTGAAAGACAAAAACGGAGACATGGTGATAACGCGGCTTAACGAAACCATTCTTAAAACGCTGGCGCAAAAAACCGAAGGAATATATTTTGCGGCAACAAACGCAGATTTTGGACTTACGAAAATCATAGAAAATATTAACGAAATGGATAAAAAAGAACTTAGCAAAATAACTTACGATGAATATCGCGAATGGTTTTTGTATTTTTTGCTGCTGTCGTTAATCTTTATAATCGGCGAAATACTTGTTTTGGAACGAAAAAACAAATGGCTTAACAGCATTGATATTTTCAGAAGTAAAAAAATAAAAAAACAGAAACAATGAAAAAAATATCAACAATAATATTATTTGTGTGCGTAATATCGAATTTATATTCGCAAAAAGTTCCCGAACGCAGCGATATGCGCAAAGGCAACAAACTTTACAATCACAATAAATATACCGAAGCAGAAACAGCGTATCGTAAAGGATTGCAGAAAAATCCCGAATCGAAAAACGCAAAATACAATCTCGCAAATTCAATATACAGGCAGGAACGCTATGAAGATGCCGCCAAACTGTACAAAGAACTTGCTCAAATAAAAGCAGATTCGACACAGCCAACTCAAACATACCATAATCTGGGCAATGCAATGCTAAAACAGGCAATACAGGATAAGGAAAAACAAGGACAGCACGTAGCTGCAAATCAGGAACAACTCAAAGAAAGCATCGATGCTTATAAAAAAGCCCTGAAACTGAACCCTGACGACATGGAAACAAAATCAAACCTTGCATATGCTCAAAAACTGCTGGCTAAAAACAGCGGAGGCGGAAATAACAATCAACAACAGCAACAGCAAAATCAAGACCAAAATCAAAATCAAGATAAAAAAGAAAATGAAAATAACGACGAAAAGCAAAAAGACGAAAAAAATGAGCAAAACAGTCAGCCGCAAAATATGAATAAACAGGATATTGAAAGAATGTTGGACGCAGTGAGAGCGCAGGAAGAAAAAACAAAAGAAAAGGTAGATAAAGAAAAAGCGGCTGCCGCAAAAAAAACAACTCCGGAAAAAAATTGGTAAAATCAAAATATATGAAAACAAATATAAACTTTAATACGTATAAACTAATTTTATTTTTAGGATTGTTTTGCATTTTACCCAATGCCGCAATATCGCAGGTAATATTCAAAGCAGAAGCTCCTAATATGGTTTCGGAAGGAGAATTGTTTAACTTTACGCTAACAGCAAATACAAGCGGCGCAATATCTCCTCCCGCATTTGCTCCAAATTTCAAGGAAATAGCCACATCCAAAGGAACGATAACAAACATAGTAAATGCCAAAGTAGAGCAGTCATTTATGTTCCATTTCACGCTGCAAGCCCTCAAGGAAGGCAAGTTCGCCATAGGCGAAGCAATTTTGACCGATGAGGAAGGAAAAACCTACAAGTCAAATCCTGTTACCATTGAAGTTATAAAAGGACAGCCGCCGCAACCAAATCAACAAACTCCGCAAACTTCGTCGCCGGCGGCAACCAATAACTCGGCAGACGTTTTCATGCGGTTTATCCCAAGCCGAACATCGCTCTACAGAGGCGATAATCTTACGCTTACGCTCAAACTTTATTACAGCCCGCAATCAGGATTTGCAAACGGCATTGATCTTCAACTGCCTAAATTTGACGGATTTTGGGCTAACGATATTACGCCAAATCAAACTGTAAAATGGACACGCGAAAATGTAGATGGAAGAATTTATCTGTCAGGCATTTTGAAAATATGGGAACTCAACCCTCAAAAAAGCGGCGCAATACGAATTAATCCCGCAAGCCTGACCGCCATTATACAGCAACGCATACGGCGCAACATCTTCTTTGATGATTACAACAATACGGAAAAATCCATACGCACTTCCGCCGTTACAATCAATGTTAAGGATTTGCCATCAGGAGCGCCCGCTTCGTTTACAGGCGCTGTAGGAAACTATACAATGACGGCAAAAGTGTCGAAAAACAAAATGACGGCAAACGATGCCGTTTCAATGAATGTGAAAATCAGCGGAACAGGTAATTTCAGCCTGATAGGAACGCCAGCCATAAAGTTTCCTCTCGATTTTGACACCTACGATTCAAAAAAAACAATATCGTCAAATTCCGTAACTTTCGAGTATCCGCTTGTGCCGCGAGCAGCAGGAACGTTTACGATAGAACCTGTCGTATTCACATATTTCAATCCATCCGAAGAAAAATATGTTACTTTGACCAGCAACCCAATGATAATTGAAATAGAAAAAGATTTAAACTCGCCGCAACAGTCGATTTCGTTTATAAATTCGCCCAATCAGCGCGACGTTCAAATTCTGGCATCCGATATACGCTTTATAAAAAACAAAGCCGAAACATGGCGCACAAAAGGCTCGCGTTTTTTGGGAATGAAAAGTTTTTATCTACCGTATATTATTATAGTCCTGTCGTTCACATTAACTTATTTATGGCTGTATAAACACAATAAAAACAGGCAAAACATTATTTTGATGCGTAACCGCAAAGCCAAAAAAATTGCAAGAAAACGACTGAATGTCGCCGCAAAATCGATGAAACTTAACAACACATCCGATTTTTACGATGAACTGTTGAAAGCAATATGGGGCTACATTAGCGATAAGTTTTTGCTGCCAGTAGCCGAACTTTCGCGCAACAGCGTGAGCGAACTGTTGACTGCAAAAAATGTAAAACAGGAATATATCGACAGGCTGATACAGATTGTTGATGAATGTGAATTTGCGCAATATGCGCCCGGCGCAAGATCTTCACAAATGAATCTGCTTTACAACGATGCAATAGAAATTATGAGTAAACTGGAACAAAAAACTAAATAAAATATTTATATTGATGTAAATAAAATACGCAACTATGAAAAAATATACAATTATACTTTCTATAATTATATGGTCAAACGTAAGTTTCGCTCAAAATACAGATTCAACGTACATCGACCAGAACGCGCAAACCGAATATACAGATGCCGACTCAATGTTTACCAAGGCAAATCAACTGTACAATGAAGGAAAATACGAAGATGCCGTAGATATTTACGAAGCGATTTTAAATGCAGAAAAAGAATCATCATATCTGTACTATAATCTCGGAAATGCCTATTTCAAACAAAACGCTTTAGCTCCGGCAATATTAAACTACGAGCGGGCGTATCGCCTTAATCCTTCGGACGAAGACATAAACCACAATTTAACGATTGCACGCTCCCAAATTATAGATAAATTCGACGAACTCCCCGAATTTTTTGTTATCACAATATTCGGAAAAATAAAATCGCTGTTTGCAGCAAACACATGGGGTATGATTGCTTTGTGGTCGTTTGCGGTATGTTTGGCGCTTGTACTGCTTTTTTTGTTTGCAGGAAAACTGTTTATCCGCCGCCTGTCATTTTGGATAGCCTGCGTGGTGTTGCTGCTGTCGATTTCGTGCAAACTGATAGAAAACAATCTGCGCAAATATGACAAAGCAATAGTTTTTGTGCCTGTACTCACCGCCAAAACTTCGCCAGACGACAGCGGAAAAGACATGTTTTTGCTGCACGAAGGCACAAAAGTTTTAATTCGCGACAATTTCAACGAATGGACAAAAATACAGCTTCCCAACGGCGAACAGGGCTGGGTGGTAAGCGAAGCCATAGAGATAATATAAAATCTGTGAACTCTACAGTATTAGAATAATTTTTGCATTATTCATTGCTGTCGCACGGATTCTCCGAGTTGCGTCGCTAACGCTCGCAATGAAAGGCGGTTTGCAAGGTGGCATTACTGTTTTAATGCTGTAACCTACTTGGAAATATCAAAATTTATAACTTGCGAAACATGAGTGAACAGTACTAATTTTCCAGTACAAAAACATCGCTCGGAGCGGTGCGCGGCAGTACATAAAGATTGACATTGATGCCTTTTTCCTTAAGTTTTTCGTTAACTGTTTTGTATGCCAACTGCGGCAAATTGTTTTCTCTGCTCAAATGGCAAAGCCAAATATGACTCAACTTTTCGTTAATATTATCCGACAAAAATTTGGCTGTTTGCCTGTTGCTTAAATGTCCCGTATCGCTTTGTATGCGCTGTTTCAATGATAAGGGATATTTGCCCGAATCAAGCATTTGCTCATCATAATTTGCCTCAATAACCAAATAATTTGCATTGATTATATGTTCTTTTGCCGTTTCGCAAATATATCCCAAATCTGTAATAAGCGTAAAGCGTTTATCTCCAAAATGGACTGTGTATCCCACGCTGTCGCAACCGTCGTGTGATATTCCAAACGCCTCTATTGTAAAATCATCAAAAGCGACAGGTAAATTTTTCTCAATAATACGTTTTCCAGAATAAATTTTTTGTTTGAATATATAACTGCTATCCATTGCATTGTGAGTTTTTGCAGTAGTAAACACGGGCAAAAACAATTTTTCGCTCAATACGCCGGCTGATTTTATATGGTCAATATGGTCGTGAGTGATAAATACAGCGCAAACTTTGCTCAAGTCCAATCCTGCATTATGCAAGCGTTTTTTTATGGTTCTGACGGCAATTCCGGCATCAATCAGTATTCTGCAATTATCAGTTCCTATGTAAAAGCAATTTCCGCTGCTACCGCTTGCAAGGCTTATAAAATTAATTTGCATTTTCGTTTTTTTTGAGTTGCAAAGATAAAAAATAATTGGCTGTTCTATGATTACATTAGTTACAAGCCAGCAATTACCGTATAAAAATACCGCGTTTTATATATATTCAATACAATATTGTACAAGGTCAGGCAATGTATGATGCTGCCGATAGTGCCGAAAAAGATATAATGCTTTTGTCGAAAAGGAACGCCCCTTTTGAACAAAAGGAACGCCCCTTTTGAGGAAAAGGAATATCCCTTTTTACCCGAAAGGGATAATGGTTTTTGATTAATCGTTTAATGATTTAATAATAACAACTTTGCAGATTATAATGTCAGCCATTGTATGATGCTGCTCAAACAGTAATCAACAAACAACATCTAAATTTATTAATAATTTTTTATTTAAAATAAAAACATTTTGCCAAGCAATATTAATTTGTAACTTTGCGTTCAATTTTTTGAGAAATGAACAGAGAAGAACATAAATATTTTGTTGCCGCAAATGCAAACTCGGTAATAAGAGGTACATATTTTTACTTTGTATAACAATCCATCAAAACAAAACTGCACGTAATTAAATTATCATAAAAGCAAACAGAACATTTTACAATTAAAATTAAAATATAATACAAATTTGGAACGACACATATTAAAATATAACAAACCTTTCACATTTGAATGTGGCAGAACGATTAACGGTATTGAACTGTGCTATCATACAAGCGGTAAATATTCGACGGATAAAACGGTGATATGGATATGCCATGCGCTAACTGCAAATTCAAATCCCGAAGAATGGTGGAATGTACTTGTGGGCGAAGGCAAGTTTTTTGATACCTGCAAGTATTTTATTGTTTGTGTAAACATGCTCGGTTCATGTTATGGCAGTAGCGGACCTGCATCTGTTGATGCCGATGCAAGGCATAAAAATAAACCAACGGATTTTTATCTGCTTGATTTCCCCGAAGTCAGCGTTCGCGATATTGTAGAATCTCATAAAATTGTAAAAAATCATTTGGGAATAGAAAAAATTGATTTGATTATTGGCGGTTCAATCGGCGGTTTTCAGGCGTTGGAATGGACTGTTTCCGAACCGGATTTATTCAGATATTCGGTTTTAATTGCCTGTAATGCTCGCGTTTCAGCATGGGGAACGGCTTTCAATGAATCGCAGCGAATGGCTATTTTGGCAGACCAAACTTTTGGCGCGGCAAAAAGCATTGACGGCGGGAAAAAAGGTTTGGAAGCGGCGCGTTCGATAGCGTTGCTGTCGTACAGGTCGCACGAAGGTTACGTACTTACTCAATCCGAAACCGATGAAAACGTTCTTTTTGCAAACAAAGCCTGCTCGTATCAGCAATATCAGGGCAAAAAACTGTCGAACCGATTTGATGCATATTCGTATTACGGTTTAACAAAATCAATCGACAGTCATAATATCGGGCGCAACAGAGGCGGAGTAGAAAAAGCGCTGTCGATGATTAAAGCCAAAACAATTTGCATGGGAATAAAAGGCGATGTGCTTTTTCCGACAGATGAACAGAAATTTTTGGCAAAACATATTCGCGATGCCGAATATTTTGAAATCGTATCACAATTCGGACACGATGGATTTTTATTGGAACATGAACAGATTCAAAATATATTAAGTAAAGTATGCAAGTTTTAAAATTCGGAGGCACTTCGGTTGCCGATTCGGTGAACATGGAAAAAGTAATTTCCATAGTTAAAAATGCTGTCGAACACGACAAAACTATGGTTGTAGCATCTGCTATAAGCGGATGCACCGACAGTTTGGCGCTTGCCGGAAATACAGCCGCCGCTCATGACAAAAAATATGTTGAAATTATAGACAGACTCGAAGACAGGCATTTGAAACTGATAGATGAACTTGTTTCAAGCGAGTATAAAGATGAAACCTTTGCCGCTTGCAGAGAAATTATAAAAAATCTTCGAGAAATAGCAAACGGCGTTTATCTTATCAGAGAAATTAGCAATCATACTGTTGATTTAATAATGAGTTTCGGCGAAATATTATCAACTAAAATTTTAAGCGCAAAATTAAACTCCATAAATATAAGTCATAAATGGATTGATTCAAGAACGATAATCAGAACCGAACGTCATCAATCGCAAAATATTGTAGATACAAAAACTACAAATGCAAATATCAGAAAAATGCTGTTGAAAAACAACTGCAAACTGTATCTTTTGCCGGGTTTCATAGCAACCGATGCTCAGGGGCGCACAACAACGCTTGGGCGCGGAGGTTCTGACTATACGGCATCGTTGCTGGCGGCAGGAAGTTCTGCGCGTATTTTGGAAATATGGACAGATGTTACGGGAATGATGACAGCCGACCCGCGCGTTGTTCCTGAAGCCAGAACTATTGGCAACATTTCGTATAAAGAAGCGCTGGAACTTTCTCATTTCGGAGCGAAAGTTGTTTATCCGCCTACAATTCAGCCTGTCGTAAGCAAAGGAATTCCTATTTATGTGAAAAATACTTTTGCTCCGCATGAACGAGGCACTCTTATCGAAAGCAATCCTCCCGAAACTCAAGGAAAAATACGTGGAATTTCAAGTTCCAACCGCATAGCGCTGTTATCGATGGAAGGCAACGGAATGGTCGGTATTCCGGGATATTCAAGTCGACTGTTCGACACGCTTGCAAAAAACGAAATAAATATCATTCTTATCACACAGGCATCATCGGTGCATACAATGTGCGTTGCAATAGATGAATCGGCAGCAGATAAGGCAAAGATTGCAGTTGATGAAACTTTTGCCTATGAAATTTCACTTGGAAAAGTAGAACCGCTTAAAGTTGAAAAAGGATTTTCAATAATTTCGCTGGTAGGAAACGACATGAAAAATCAGTCGGGAGCAAGCGGGAGAATGTTTGATGCGCTTGGCAGGCGCGGAATAAATATTCGCGCAATAGCGCAAGGCTCATCCGAAAAAAATGTTTCGGCAGTAGTTGCTACCGCAGATGTAAATGATGCTACACGTGCAATTCATCACGAATTTTTCGGAGAATCGAAGCAAATAATAAATTTGTTTATTGCAGGATACGGTTCTGTAGGAAAACAGTTAATAGAAATAATAAAGCGACAACAGCAGCATATTGAGCGGCAAAGAGGAAAACAGATTGTTATTGCAGGATTAAGTAACAGCAAAAAATATATCATCAACAAAGCAGGTATAAATTTTGAAAATATTGACAATGAACTCAGTATTGGAGAAAACAATTTAACGGGAGACGATTATTTTGATAACATTTTTTCATGTTCGCTGCACAATACTGTTTTTGTGGATTGCACCGCAAGCAAATACGTTGCTGCAAAATACGGAGATTTGTTTATGAACGGGATTTCAGTTGTTACATGTAATAAAATCGCATGTTCATCCGATTTTTCAAACTATAAAATGCTTGTTGAATCGGCAAAAAAAGAAAAAGTGTCCTTTAAGTACGAAACTACTGTTGGAGCGGCATTACCTGTAATATCGGTAATAAACCAGATTGTAAACAGCGGCGACAAAATACATGCCTGCGAAGCAGTATTGTCAGGTTCACTCAATTTTATATTTGCCAGCTACAATGGAGAAAAATCGTTTGCTCAAATAATCCGCGAGGCGCAAAACCTCGGATACACCGAACCCGATCCCCGCCTCGACCTTTCAGCAACTGATATTTTGCGCAAAATCACAATCATTGCACGGGAATTAGGATTGCCATTGGAACAAAGCAATATTGAAAAAAGTCTGTTTTTATCTGATGAATATTTTGAAGGCGATATAGAAAATTTCTATTCTGCAGTTCAGAAAAATGAATCGTATTTCAAAAAACTGTATAATGATGCCATGAAGGAAAATAAAAAATTGAGATTTACGGCAAACATTAAAAACGGAAAGGCAAAAACAGGTCTTGAAAAAATTGATTCCAATCATCCGTTTTATAATCTTGAAGGAACGGATAATGCGATTCTTTTATACACTGATTTTTACAAGTCTCCTTTACGCATACAGGGCGCAGGAGCAGGAGCAAAACAGACAGCGTCTGGAATTTTGAACGATATTCTGTTGAATTAATAATGAATATTTGACTGTCCGTTCCTTACAAATAAATTCAGGCGTAATTGAGGTATTAAATTTTAGAAAAACAAGGAATAACGAAAAGTAAATATAAATACTGAATAATAAATTTTAATCATCTTATAATTTAAAATTATGAAAGTTGTAGCAATACAGGGCAGCCCGCGAAAAAACGGAAATACGTTTTTTGCCTTGACAGTTATAGAAAATATTCTTGAAAAAGAAGGAATTAATGTTGAAATTATCGACATTGGAGGAAAACACATTCGCGGATGTACGGATTGTGGAAAATGCTATGAAAATCGTGACGGCAAATGCTCAATAACAAACGATGCTGTGAACGATGCTGTTGCAAAAATGAAAGATGCAGACGGAATAATTCTTGCCTCGCCCGTATATTATTCGGGGATTGCAGGCACAATGAAATGCTTTTTAGACCGTGCATTTTATATTGCCGCAGTCAATGGCGGATGGTTTCGGCATAAAGTAGGAACATCCGTTTTGGCTGTGCGCAGAACCGGCGGCAGTATGACTTTCAACAGTTTGAACCATTATCTGAATATTGCGGAAATGCTGATTCCTTCGTCAAATTACTGGAATGTGATACACGGACTTGCGCCGGGCGATGCCGCCAAAGATGAAGAAGGAATACGTATAATGCAAATACTCGCAAAAAATATGGCGCTAATGCTAAAAATGCGCGAAAAGTCAAAAGATATTGAACCAAAACAATCGGAAATAATATCCACTAAATTAATACGATAAACAACATGAAAAAACGTGAATTTGTAAAAACTGCAATTATTGCAGGCACAGGACTGATATTGGGGAATATTTCAGGACGATTGATAAAATCAGGCAAAAAAAACAAAAAAATAATAGCAATCAACGGAAGCCCCAACGAAAACGGCACTACTGCCTATGCGCTTTCAATCATCGCAGAAATTTTCAAAAAGGAGAAGATTAATTTTGAAATTATTCACATCGGGCAGCACGACATCAGAGGCTGTACTGCCTGCATGAGATGCCATAACGAACAGACAGTTTGCGTGCATACAACCGGCAAAGAACAAGAATGGATTGAATCAATGAAAAGCGCAGATGCACTCATTCTGGCATCGCCAACATATTTTGGAGGCATTACAGGCTCAATGAAATCGTTTTTGGACAAGGCTTTTTATTCAAGTTCCAAACATTTTCGTTACAAAACGGGAGCCGCCGTAGTAACTACACGGCGTACAGGCGCATCAATGACTTTTGAAAGTTTGAACCAATATTTCACAATCAACGAAATGCCCGTTGCTTCATCTACATACTGGAACAATATTCGCGGCTTGACGGTTGACGATTTGATGCAGGATGGAGAAGGAACACGAACATTACAAAACCTTGCGAAAAATATAATTAAACTGATTTGATTTTTCACAAGATGAAAGATTTTATTTTCGGAAAAACACTAAACGAACTCAACGAAATCGTGTCGCAACTCTCATTGCCGCGGTTTACCGCTAAACAGATTGCCGACTGGCTTTACAAAAAACGAGTGAAAACAATAGATGAAATGACAAATATTTCGCTCGAAAACAGAAAAAAAATTGCAGAAAATTTTGATATTGGAATTTCATTACCCGAAAAACACTGTACTTCCATTGATGGAACAAAAAAATATCTTTTTGAAAGCCGTCAAAAACAAAAAGTATTTGTAGAAACAGTTTACATTCCCGAATCCGACCGGGCTACGCTATGTGTATCGTCTCAGGCAGGATGTAAAATGGCTTGCAAATTTTGCATGACAGGCAGGCAGGGTCTGAAATTAAATCTTTCGGCAGGCGAAATTCTAAATCAAATATGCAGTATTCCCGAATCCGACAAACTTACAAATATTGTATATATGGGTATGGGAGAGCCTTTCGACAATCTCGAGAATGTACTTAAAAGTCTGGAAATAATAACTTCGGATTATGGTTTTGCATGGTCGCCAAAACGCATAACAGTTTCAACAATAGGAATTATTCCCGCAATAATAGAATTTATAAGCAAAAGTAAATGCCATTTGGCAATAAGTTTGCACAATCCGTTTGACTGCGAGCGGTTGCAACTTATGCCCGTACAAACAAAATATCCTGCAAAAGAAATCATTAAAACATTGAAAGATTATGATTTTTCGCATCAACGCCGTTTAAGTTTTGAATACATAATGTTTGCCGGAATCAATGATAGTTTGCGTCACGGTAAAGAACTTGTAAAACTGCTCAATGGATTGAATTGCAGAATAAATCTCATACGATTTCATCAAATTCCCAACAGCGATTTACGTTCATCGAATGAGGCGACAATAGAAAATTTTCAAACATATTTGAACGGCAAGAATCTTTTAACCACTGTCAGATCTTCTCGCGGAACAGATATTTTTGCAGCCTGTGGAATGCTCAGCACAAAAGAAACGAATTGATTGAGAGTTATTTTTTCACTCTTAACTTTTCCGCATTGCTTCGCTAACGCTCGCAATGCCGCGTTGCGTCTCGGTTCGTCATTGCACTACTCTCAAAGACAAAGCAATCCAGAAAAACAAAAAAAAACCATTCCCCCCTCAAAAAAAAATTTTTTTTTAACATTCATCTCCGAACGTTTTTTGTCCTATAATTTACATTATGTTAAGTTTGGAAACACAAAAGTAATTAAATTTTAATTA
>JAISNL010000110.1 GCA_031276235.1 Prevotellaceae bacterium
AAGATGCAGTGATTCAAGGTTATCAAATGTTATGCGAACACAACGGATTTTTCCTTGCCGATGTTGTCGGTCTGGGAAAGACGATTGTAGCCGCCATGATTGCCAAGCGTTTTGTAGAATCTAATGGTAAGAATACCAATATTCTAGTAGTTTACCCTCCTGCTTTGGAAAATAATTGGAAAGAAACATTCAAACAATTTGGCATCAATAAAAAAGCGCAGTTTGTCAGTAATGGCAGTTTGTCGAAAATTTTAGAGAATGAGGACAACTACAAGGATAAAAAAGAATTTGATTTGATTATTGTGGATGAAGCACATGGATTTCGTAGCGATACGACGAACCGCTATGACGAACTGCAACGGATTTGCAAAACGCCACGCAATAATTCAGGCTTGATGCGTAGCCTACAGAAAAAAGTCATGCTGCTTTCTGCTACGCCTTTAAATAATCGTCCGAATGATTTATTTAACTTAATTCTGCTATTTCAAGATGCCCGTCGAAGTACGATTGATGGCATTAGCAACCTGCAAAACTTTTTTGCTCCTTTGATAGACCGTTACAAAAAGGTAATGAAAAACCGTAAAACTTTGAAAAATACAGATGAGGTGGATGAAATATACAAAGAAATCCGCGATAAGGTATTGGATAAGATTACCGTTCGCCGTACGAGACGCAATATTATGAACGATGAATATTACAAAAAAGATTTGGACGAGCAACAGATAAAATTCCCCGAAATTCTGCCTCCAAAAGAAATAGAATATAAACTTAATAACAAACTAAGCAATTTATTTTACAGCACTTTATCAGTCTTGACCGATGAGGAAAACGGTCTGAAGTACGCCCGCTATCGTGCCGTCGAATTTTTAACTCCCGAACAGCAGAAAAAATTCAAAAATCCGAAAAATATTGGCGAAAATCTTAAGGGAATATATCGTGTACATTTAGTTAAGCGCCTCGAAAGCAGCTTTTATGCTTTCAAAAAATCATTGACTACTTTTACTAAAATCACGGAAGACATGCTCAAAATGTTTGCTGAAAGCAAAATAATTGTTACACCTGAACTGAATTTAAAAGATTTGCAGTCAAAAGGATGGGAGCTTGATCGTATCATAGAATTTGCAATAGAGAAAGGGTACGATAAATCGGATTTCCTTTTCAAACCGGAAGATTTTGATGAGAATTTTTTACTGATGCTTGAAAACGACCGCGACAAATTGAAACACCTGTTAGCGGAATGGAATAATATCACCGAAGATCCCAAATTAGACCTTTTTATTGACAAATTGCAAAGCGAATTATTGGCAACAAAAATCAACCCTGCAGGTAAGTTAGTCGTGTTTTCCGAAAGCGTAGATACCGTTGGCTATTTGGAAGAACAGCTGAAAGCGAAGTTAAACCGCGCGGATATTCTTATGGTATCTTCTGCCAATCGCGACAGAGAAAAGGATATCATCAGGCAGTGCTTCGATGCCAACTATGAAAAGCATAGCGAAAAATACAACATTGTAATCACTTCCGATGTGCTGGCTGAAGGGGTGAATTTACATCGCTCAAATGTGATTGTTAACTACGATTCGCCTTGGAACGCTACTCGACTGATGCAGCGTATCGGACGTGTAAACCGTATTGGCTCTGTTGCCGACGGAATTTACAATTACATGTTTTACCCTTCGGCAGAAGGAGATGCTCAAATTCAACTTTACAACAACGCATTAATCAAATTGCAGGGATTTCACTCGGCTTTAGGAGAAGATGCTCAAATTTACTCGAAAGAAGAAATTGTCAAAGAATTTCAGCTTTTCGACCCCAAGGTGAAAGATAAGGTTGATAAGCAATTGGAACTGTTACGCGAAGTGCGGGAGTTGTATAATACTGACAGAGAATTATATAAGAAAATCAAAAAGTTGCCATTAAAAAGCCGCACGATAAGAAATGCAAAGCAAGAGGAAAATAAAAATACAACCATTGCCTTTATACAATCGCCGATAAAAACAGAATATTACAGGGTAATGGCTAAAAAAGTAGAGCCTATTGATTTTATTGATGCTGCGCTAATATTGAAGGCAAAGAAAAATGAACTTGCCGCCGATTTTACTGCCCATGTCGCAAAAATACATTTTTCGCAAGTAAACCGCGCCTTGAAAAAATTTCAGGAAGAAAGCATTGCTCAGCAGGATGCGGACAGCCTTAACGTCCAAATGCACGATAAAAGCGCAGCTGAAGCAGCTAAATTTTTCCGCTTATACACAAATACTACAACGGACAACGAAGTAAAACAGCAATGCTTCACGCTGCAAAATTATATCGAACAAGGAATTTACAACAAGTTGCAAAAAGAAGTCAAGGCGCTTGCGCGTGAATATAAAGGGAATCAATCATTGATGAATGAAAAGCAATATGAGATTGATAAACAAATCAATGCCTTGTATAAAACCTACCACACGGATGAAAATTCAAATTACGAAATTGATAATACAGAACCCAATATTGTGCTTTCTGAAACATTAATATAATAAAAAGGTAAAATAATGCATATCTATAAAAAAGAAGAATTTCAAGTAATTTTTCAAACGAAATACAATGCCGATACGTGGCAGAATTTGTTAGTTAATCTTTTTAGAGCTAAAGAGTTGCGGCAAACGCCGGAAATATTGGACGCCTCAACTGCCGACGAAACGG
>JAISNL010000074.1 GCA_031276235.1 Prevotellaceae bacterium
AATCAATTTTTGAAATTTTAGAAAGTAATGAACCGCCTTTTCTTTATCATTTAAATAAATATAAGACATAGTAAGATTGCTTAATATATTCATACTTTCCTGTATTAAATTTTCCAATACGATTGAATCGGATTCCCACGCATTTAGCGATAAATTTTTACATTCTTCATAACGACCTTGATAAAGATAAACGGTTGATAATACACTCCATGCCGTAAACATTAATCTTGGTTCTCCAAATTCTTCAGCAACATGTAAGCATTCCAAAGCGTATTTTTCGCCCTTTTCATATTCATTTTTTCCTTCGCAGTAATAATATGCCAACGATTGCAAACTGAGCATTTCACATTGTTTGTCTCCAATTTTGCGACTGATTTCAAGAGATTGTATTACATAGGATATAGCAATATCAAATTCTTTTTTATTGGAATAAATATCTGCAAGATTATAATACACAAGCTCCTTGCCGTAGTCATACCCTATTTCTTCGGCAATTGCTTTTGCTCGCTCAAAATAAGACAATGCCTGTTTGTCGTTTAATAATTTGCTGTATATACCGCCAATATTGCATAAGCATACTACACAATTTTTTTTGTCTCCAATATCTTCAAATACCGACAAGGTTTTTTGAATATATTCCAATGCTATAGTATCTTTACTTTGTAATGTATATACATTGCTTATAGAACCGTATAATATAGCTTCGTGTCGTTTATCATTTATTTCGACAGCAAATTCAAGCGATTTTTCTAAATATGATAACGCAGTATCGTATTGCCCTTTGAAAGTATACCCATTGCCTATAAACCTGTAAAAATCGATTATTGCTGCTTTATTGTTTTCTTTTTGGGCAAGTAGCAATCCTTTTTCTGCATACATTATTAACTTGTCCATATTATTTTTTTCGTAACAAAAGCATATTTCTTTATATAATTCCAACTGTTCCTTATTCGTCAATTTTTGAGTTTCAAGAACGTTTATCAGCGAATCTACGTTTGGCGTTTGCGCTTTGAGGCTGCATGAAAACAGCGCGGTTAAGCAAATCAGGATTATCTTTTTCATCGTTTTTATTTTAACAAATTTACAAAAGGATTATTTTTTCGGTACAAAAATATTACTTTTTTCGTTTGCGGCAATATCCCACAAATAGGAGTTTTTACAATACGAATAAAAAACTCCCATTTATGGGGTATTTTATAAATATTTGGCACTATATCTTTGCGGCAGATTTAACAAATATTAAAATAAGAAGTAAATAAAAAATATTATGAAAAAGAATTTAAAAATAACAATGTATGTATTGATTGCTTTGTGCATATCAGTAATGTATTCCTGCGAACAGCCAAAAACGGTATCGCTTGATGTTGCATGGGATGTTTATACGCTTAAATTTTTGTCGGTTCAGGAACTGCCAAATGCCGAAAATGCAGAGGCAGGCAAACAGGTAAAAATAAAATTAAATTATGTGTCCAATAGTCAAAATCTGCAAGGTTTGTCTTTGGATAAATTAGCGGAAAATTATAAGGATTTTGAATTAATCGACTCCATCGGAAATACCTTTCAACCATTATCCGAAGTAGATTATAGTGTTGAATCAATAATATTAGACCAACTTACAGCGAGGTTTGTAAATTACTTGAGCAGTTTTGAATTTACCTATGATATACCTGAAAATATATCAATTCAGAATTTGTCGCTGAAAGTGAACGAACAGATTATTAATCTTGATAAAATACAAAAACAGTTGGAATCTGAAAAGTTGAAAGTTGAAAAAGATAATTAATAATGAAATGAAAAACATAATAATTCTGGATTGCTTCGTCGCTACGCTCCTCGCAATGACGGCAAAAAAGCAAAACGTCATTGCGAACGAAGTGAAGCAATCCAGAGAAGTGAAAAGCGAAGAGTTAAGAGTTAAGAGTTAAAAAATGAAAAATGATAATTAATAATAAAATATAAATAAAAAAGAATATGAACAGTTTAAAAAGTAAAAGATTATTGCTGGCATTAGCAGCAATTTTAATGTTTGCGCCTGCGGTTTGGGCGCAGGAAACAAAACTCGCCGAAGGTGAAATATTGTATCAAGGCATCGTTCGGTTGGAAAAGTGCGACGAGGCAAAAGTTTCTTTTGTTTTGAGTGCGCAAAAAGACACTTTAAAACATTTTTCTATAGAACTGAATGGCGTTTATGTCCAAAAGAGTAGTTCCGGCACTCTGTCCAAAATATCATCTTCAGATTCTTATTCAGTAGCAGTAGCAGTGAAAGACGGTATTGTGGATTATACCTATCCGTGGCGTGGAGAAAACTGGCGCATCAGCATCAAAACAGGCTTGGGCAACGACAGGGTGAAAGGCGAATTCAAATTCATCTATGTTGTTAACAGTAATCAAATAGAAGATTTGGGAACTGTACCCGTTGAATTTAAGAAAGTAGAGCCAAAACAGGAATGAAAATTAATTATTAACCGCCCGCATGGACATTAAAAAATAAAAGAATATGAAAAGGAAATTTTTTATTGCCGTAATGGCATTAATCGGTTTGTCGTCATTCCGGGCTACAGCCCAAAATGAAACTGCTCTCACCCCGAAAGAGAAACAGGGAAAGTGGGGCTATGTTTCGCAGGACGGAACAGAAATTATAGCCTTCAAGTATGAGCAGGCATTGGCATTTTCCGAAGGACGGGCAGCCGTAAAATTAAAAGGAA
>JAISNL010000096.1 GCA_031276235.1 Prevotellaceae bacterium
AAAGATGGTGTTGACGAACTGAATATCTTTGAAAATAACGGATATAGCGAAATATTTTGGTTTAAGACAAATTCGGGCTGCGAACCGCCGATTGTGAATTACGATATACATGATTATCAGTTGGATTTGACGTGGAACTCCATAGAAAATACTAACGAATATGAAGTGCAATTTTGTAATAAGTACGAAAGTACAGGAGAATTGCGCAAATACTTGACAAACAATACAAATTACACGTTTTTTTCTTTGCAGTTGGGCGCAACTTATCAGTATCGCGTGGGCGCAAAATGCACAAACGGCAACTTTATTTACAGCAACGTGTACGAATTTACCATGCCCGAAACGGACACTGCGCGGCAGGCGAACTGCGGAGTGTTGCCCGAAGTTGATTTTAGCAATCAGAATCCCTTGCAGGAGTTGAAAGTCGGCGATGTTTTCATGGCTTCGGACTATCCTGTAACGGTAACGAAAATCGCGGGCGGCAACGGCATTTTCACCGGCGAAGGCTGGGTGATGCTGCGCTGGATATTCAATGTGCGCGTAGCTGTTGAGTTTGAGAATATTAACATCAATACCGACAAACGCGCGATAAATGGAATAATAAATTTCAAATATAATAAAGACTGGAAAAACATTGGTAATCTGGATAACCCGAGCGGAAATGACGAAAGCGGCGGAATAAAAATAGATATTACGGTTAGTTTTGTGATACCGCCAAATCCCGAATTTGAATATAACGACAACGCCGGAGTTTTGATGATTTATGATTTATCGGGAATTCCTCATTATGTTGATTTGCCGAAAAATAACGAAGGTAAAGTTGTATTTTCTGTAACAATAAAAGACTCTGATGGAAATATTTATGAGGTAAATGAGGAAACTTATATTGATGAGAATGGGAATGAACAAACAAAGATAGTTATAAATGAAGTGGAAGAGGAAAATATAATGCAAACAGGATATTTGCAGTCAGATACTTTATCAAAATATTTCCTAATTAATAATGATCATATTAATGAAAAAATTGCATCAGGAAAAGAAATATATATATGTCAAAATTCAGAACCAGTAAATATTTCATTCTATAGTAAACAGGATTCAATCATTAAAAAGAATATTGTTCAATGGAATTATTTAAATAATAACATAACAGATTCAATTATTACGGTTGAGGTTAATAGTATCGGTATTATAACAATAACTGCATCTATTGATTCCGTTAATTATTTCATTAAACTAAAAGTGTATAAAGCGCCGACAGTCAATTTTAATGTAACAGGCTTTGACGGTAGTTTTGGATTCGATAATTATGTTAATCAATATAATCCGCATAGAAATGACTTGGGCAAAGAAGATCATCTAATCTTACTCAATGATACTGATATAATTTATGTACCGAATATCTCATTATTACAAAACCAATCTAATGTTATAGTTACAATTAGTTTTTCAAATTATCAGGAAATGCAAAAAGATTCCTTATTGAATTTTATTAAGATTTATTCGGCAAATGGAATGGTAAAACTTAATGGAAAAGATACTCTGAAAATTTCCAGAAATCAACTTACATCAAATTATAACTTAATTATAGTAACAAATGATGTTACGATATCTTATGATTCCATTATGATAAAAACATCTTATAATAAAACTATTGGAAAATTGAATGTCTTTTCGCAGCAACCTATTGAAAAAGAACTCCTACTTATACATATTCAAACTGATAGTATTAGTGCATCAGATAATTTTGCTCCTTATATAACAAGTATAACTAATCGATTAAATGATAAGTCATATAATCAGGCTTTTGTGAAATGGGATGTAACAACTGCCTCAATTCCATATGTTGACATAAAAAATAATATAAAACTTTTGAAACAAGATAGTATCTTAAAAGCAGAATGCAAAAATATGACGAGTAAAGAAGCTTTATTTCGAGCAGCAGATTTGCTAGTAAAAATATATGGCATCACGTACAGTAATGATAAATATGTAGGGTTTATTGTTAGTGATAGTATTATTGCAAATATTCCTAATAATGGAATTTTTGTTTTTGATGGTATAGGACTTAGTTTTGGACAAAATTTATTTATGATAGCAAATGATAACTATGATGCACAAATAATCACACATGAATTAGGGCATTGTTTAAAATTACATCATCCTTTTGGAACGGAAAATAAAATAAATGATGAGGGTTTTCAAAGGCAATCCATACAATCTGGGAGTACAGAAAATATAATGGACTATGATAAAACGCGAATGCATACTCTTTGGTTATGGCAATGGATAATAATGAATAACAATATAAAATATTATAATAGATGAAAAAAATATTTATAATTTTGAACATATTAATTATTGTTTCGCATGTATCAGGACAAGATAGAGGTACAATATTACAACGAAGCAATGATATTACTTTACGTCAATCAGTTATTGACTCTATTGTAAACGAATCATTTTGGGCAATTAAAGCTAACTATATTCGATGGTATTCAACGTTGTATCGCAAAGAAGATTTTTCAGAATTTGCAAAAAAAACATTGTTAAATTATTTTAGCAGAGAATTGCCTGATGTAGAAATAAATAACATAACAAATGAAGTTAAGAAACGATTAGATAAAGATATTGTAAAATATAAATCAGAAGCACGTAGAAAAAGTATAGAATTTGACAGTTATTATAACGAAATTTTCAATAGAGAAATAAAAAAATCTATAAAGATAATGTCTGAACGCGCAAGGAATCAAGTTTCTCCTTTGTATGCAAGATTATTAGGTTGGCTTAATTATAAACCTTCAATTCCAATTTTGGAATCAATATTGCAAGACAGTTTGATTAATGGATATGCTAAAGATAATAAAGGAGAATTGATGTTAAATTGTAAATTGGCATTGGCAAGAATGGGAAATAAGAAGTATGAAAATGAATTATTAAATTTTTATCAAAATATCAATATGGATTGTAATCATGAAGAATATATTGTTGCCATAACAAATCTTTTTTATATCAATACGCGTACTAGTATCAATCATGTAATAAAATTATCAGAAAAAGACACTACTTTTATACAGCCTTATATGTATGGATTAGTAACAGAGTGTTCTCCTAAAAAAATAAATCTTTTATATATTGCAACTGTTATTAATAATTATCCAATTAAATTTGAATATGAAGATAGTAAAGATGTGAACGAAATGATGATATTATCTCCAATATTATATCATTCATATCCATTTTTTGAAAGTCAATACAAAACTTTATTACAATGGTTAAAAGCAAATATGGAAACATATGGTATAAATACAGAAAGATTTTTTCAATAAATTATTATCAATGCGCATATATACATCACATATAATCAAATATATAAACAAAAGGATTTATCTTTTGCTTATGTTGTTGTGTGTAATGCTGTGTGAAAATATAAACGTAAAAGCGCAGGAAAGAGATACAATAAAAATAACAAACACCGCCAACGGCATAATAATGCCCGATTATACTTTTAATTTCACGATTCCCGATAATCCGGGCTTTGTATATGATTCTGTTTCAGGCAGTCTTATAGTTTATGATTACAGCACAACTCCGCCAACCGAAGCGGGACGCCAAAAATTGAACGAAGACGGCGTTGCCGTTTTTCCGATGACAGTTAAAGACGAAAATGGAAATGTTTACCGACTGACCGAAGAAACGGACGAAAACGGCAATAAAACAATCGTTTCCGAATATTTGGGCAAGCAGGGAACTCCATTAACTGACGATAATTTTGATGCCGACAAAATTGATTTGGACAAGGCTCTTGTGAATTTTGAACGCGGCGCAGGAAAATACGCTTTTGACAAGTTTGATATTAAATTTTCGAATAGCGTTCGCATACGCGATAAATACACAAAGATAGGCAGTTACAACGTTCCATGGAAATTTTTGCCCGAAGGCGGCGCAGACAAAATACAGGCGACAGTCATAATTATTGACCACTCGGTAAATCCTGAAAATGTGATATTTCAGACTCCTCAAGGCATGATGTACGAAAAGAAGCATTTGGAAGGCAATATCTTTGAAATCAGCCTTGCGGCGGGAGTTGACAATGATGTGCAGCAAATTTATGCGCTTTATCCCGCAGGCGGAAAATATTTGAATCTGGGACGAATAGATGTTGTAACCTACAAGCCTCAAACGGCGAATTTGGTTGTGGTAAGCGTAAACGGTAACACAATAAATACAAGCGATTTACATGCACATTTGAACGAAATTTACGGCAAAGTTGGCGTAACTTTTGAGATAGAAACGGATACGTTTACATATAATGAACAGATAAACTTTTTTGACGAAAGCAGCGGCTGGTTTTCGCGCTATGCTGCTGCAATGAAATCATTTAACATTGCTTATCGCGAAAATATCGGCGAGCGTTACGACAAGGACAAAACTTATCTGTTTATACTTGGCGAAGATGCTTCACGCAGCGACCGCGATGCACAGGGCTTTATGCCATTGGGCGGACGTTTCGGATATTTATTTAAAAATCAAATACCTGCAAATGAAATAAACACCATAGCGGCTCACGAACTCGGACACGGCATTTGGGCGCTAAAACACACATTCGACAACGATTACGGCGACATAAAAGTAAACACAACCAACAACTTAATGGATTACACGCCAAATGCTGAACATCTTGCAAAATGGCAATGGGAAATAATCCGCTATCC
>JAISNL010000102.1 GCA_031276235.1 Prevotellaceae bacterium
CGTGGTTTACTAATGAAATCCCCGTAAAAGAAGGTCCATGGAAATTCAACGGTTTACCCGGATTGATAGTAAAAGTATATGATACGCAGGAACATTATGATTTTGAGTTGACTTCCGTACGTAAGATTAACCAGCAAATTACATTCAACGAACAAAATTATAATAAAGTAAGTCTTAAAGATCATATAAAAATATGCAGATATAGAATACAAAATCCTCTTGCAAATTTAATGAGCAGAAGTAGAAATGTTCAGACAACTTTGAATCCAGACCCCAAACCATTCGATGTAATGGAAAGAGATATTAAATGATAAACAAAATGGCAGAGATGTGATTTTTTTTGCGTCTCTGCTTTTTATTATAAATTTGTAAAAAAATATTTGAAAAAATATATAATCATATTATTATTGCAGGCAATTTGCTTTAATGCGCAGGCACAAGCCGTTTTGAGTGGCGCAGTGAAAAATGCACGCACGGGAGAACTGCTGAACGGCGCAAATGTTACTCTGCACAACCGCGACAGCGACAATATAATAGCTTATTCCATTTGCAACAGCAAAGGCGAATATTCGATAAAAATAGACGAACAAAGCGATTCGTTAGACCTGCGCGTGGCTTACCTCGGCTATGCTGAACAGAAAATAAGGATAGCGCCGCAATCGCAAACCAACAATTTTTCGCTTGACGAAAAGGAATTTGTTTTGAAAGAGTCAAAAATTACAGCTCCGAAAATACGAGCTTATGGCGATACGCTTTCATACAATGCAACGCAGTTTACGCGCGAACAGGATAGAGTTCTTACCGATATTCTCGACCGCATGCCCGGCGTAGAAGTTAATAAAGAAACAGGCGGAATTAAATATCAGGGTACGCCAATAAACAGATTTTATGTAGAAAATCAAAATCTGATGGATGGACGTTATGGCGAAATATCTAAAAATTTGCCTGTTGATGCTGTGAAAGGCGTTGAAATAATGGAACATCATCAGCCTGTACGCGCGTTGCAGGATATAAGTTTCAGCGAACAGGCGGCAATGAATATAAAACTTACCGACAAAGCCAAAGGCAAATGGATAGGCAACGGGTTCACCGCGGGCTTGGGACTGTCGCCGCTGCTGTGGCAGGCAGAATTTTCGGCTATGCGCTTCAGCCCCGACCTGCAAACATACGTTACATACAAAACCAATAACACAGGGCAGGATGTAAAGATATACAACAATTTTGCATCTATACAGATTATCATGCTTAACGAAACGAACACAGGCGCGTTTTATTCGCCTTTCATATCATCTCCCGATATTGACAAAAAACGGAGTTTTTTCAATCGCAGCCATGCTTTCAGTATTAACAATCTTTGGAAAACGGGAAAAGAATCGAACATCAGGTTTAATATTGATTACCGCAACGAAGACACTGAGCAGGAAAGCGCTCAAACTACAAAATACTTTCTGAACGGCGACAGCGTTTATACATATTCTGAAAAATATGCAGTCAATAATTATCAAAACAAACTGAATGGAAATCTGATATATACGAAAAACGATGCGCGGCTGTTTCTGGAAAACAAACTGAGCGCCGAAGCTGACTGGCAAAAAATAAATTCAACAATATCAAACGGCGACAGCATAAACCAACGCTTTCGGCTGCCGAGTTTCGAGGTGAGCGATGAATTTAGAACAATAATTCGTACAGGCAAAAAACAAACTTATAATCTTTCTTCAAACAACAGTTTCAAATTGCAGCCACAGGAACTGCGCACTAATATTTCGCCAACTGCTGGCAGTATTGCCGACATTTCGCAAATTGCAGATATTAAAACCTTTACAAGTAAAAATTCTCTGGCTTTTGGACACAGCATAAAAAAAGTGAATCTGTATTATATGACAGTTTATGATTTCAAAATTGACGATTACAATGCGGGAAACGCAATATTCAGGCGCAGAGAACACAAAATAGATTTCAGCCCGTCTGTGTCGTATCAGGATGGGCGGCTGCGCACAAATATTTATCTGCCGCTGTATTATATGAATTTTGCGAGTTCCGACAATATCTGTGATTTTTCGGGATTTGTATTCGAACCCTCGATAAGAGTTCAGTATTCGTTCAATTATTTTTGGGAAATGAGCGCAAGCGGCAATTTGTCGTCTGATTTCGGTTCTATTTACGATGTGGCTTCGGAAGTGATGAAAAATTATCGAACTCAATATGTTTTTGCAGGCGCTTTGCCGCGCACCAATACGGCTGCGGCTGGTTTGGGAATCAGTTACAAAAATCCGATAAAAGCGCTGTTTGCTTACGCAAACGTATCGTACAGCAATATTAGAGGTAACAACACAAGCGAACAGACGATAAACGGAGCGCAAATCATAAACAGGGTTATTGAAGGCAAAAATAAAACGGAAAGTATAAATGCAAACGGATATTTATCTAAAATTTTCGACTGGCAACGTTGCAGCGCCAAATTAAACTGGAGTATTTCGCAAAGCAGATCGCAGCAAATACAAAATACTGTACTTATGCCGTTTTCAAATTTTTCATTTTCTGTCAGTCCCAGCTTCAATATCGAAACCGTTGCCGAGCAAATGCTCAGTTATTCGCTTACGCTTTCGGCTGTGCGTTCTACCGTTCAAAATGTCAGACAGCCTTTTATGCGCAATTTGAAACAGAATTTTACGTATTATATACCGATAACGAAAAAAATCAATCTGATGATTATCGGCGAGCATTTGCGCAATCAGGTAAGCGCAGGTCAGCATGTAAACATGTTTTTGATGGATGCCGTAGCCCGTTACAAGGTGTCGCCAAAATTTGAACTTACGCTGAGTTGTAACAATATTTTAGATACGCGCGAATATTCTTATTCGTCATATACCGACCTGTATTACACATCTTACAGTTACAAACTGCGCCCAATGAACGTTATGTTTACCGCCAACGTTAAGATGCGGTAGAAAGCATGATTTACGCCGCATAATCGCAACGGAATATGCACTTTGTTATTTGTATAACGATGTTTTCTTTTGATATAAGCCTTTCAGCCTTGATTTAATTTTATATATTGCCTGTGAATTTGTCATTACAATCGTTTTAATTATAACATATTTGCAAACAAATATTGAAAGTAATTCAGAAAATATCCTACCTTTGTATTCAAAAACTTATAATTTATAATTAAATAAAATGAATAACAGTTTAATACAGGCAACAGATTATGCTCAGCATTTGGAACGCATGAACGTATCTATCTTTGCGAGCGTTGAGGTAGCTTCAAAATTAGTTGCAAAAGAAATTGCAAAAACGATAATCGAAAAAACAGATAAAAACGAAAATTGCGTATTGGGATTGCCTGCAGGTTCTACGCCTGTGCAAATATACAATGCCCTTGTTGAACTTTACAAACATCAAAAATTGAGTTTCAGAAATGTTGTGGTTTTCAATACCGACGAATTTTATCCTATTGATAACAGTGCATTGCAAAGCCGGTATCGCTATATGTATGAATATTTATTCGACCATGTTAATATTCGACGTGAAAATATTCACCTTTTTGATGGCGGCATATCCAAAGAAAAGATTGCTGATTTTTGCAATAATTTTGAAAAGAAAATAGAAAACGCAGGCGGAATTGACATCCAATTATTAGGCGTTGATGGAGCAGGACAAATAGGAGCAAATGAACCGGGTTCTGCAATAAATTCACGTACGCGAGTTCTGTCGCTAAACACATCAACACGAATAGGCAAGGCAAGCGATTTTTATTGCGAAGAAAACGTTCCGCTGTATTGTTTTACCATGGGACTGGGAACAATATTAAACGCAAAAAAAATACTGCTAATGGCATGGGGCGAATCAAAAGCAAAAATCATTCAGCGCCTTGTAGAAGAAAAACAAAGCGAACTTGTTCCCGCTTCGTGTTTGCAAAGCCATCCAAATGTGAATGTGATAATTGACGAAGCGGCAGCGGCGCATCTTACCCGCATACGAACTCCGTGGCTTGTGGGAAACTGCAAATGGAGCGATAAAATGGTAAAACGAGCCGTGTTTTGGCTCTGCGAAAAACTGAACAAGCCTATCCTGAAACTCACTTCGCAGGATTACAGCAATAACGGCATGAACGATTTGATTACTGAACGCGGAACGGCATACGATATAAATATAAAAGTGTTTAATGAATTGCAGCATACAATAACAGGCTGGCCGGGAGGCAAGCCAAATGCCGACGATTCTACACGTCCCGAGCGTGCAAAACCTTATCCCAAGCGAGTTATAATATTCAGTCCGCATCCCGATGATGATGTAATTTCTATGGGAGGAACGCTGGCGCGACTTTCAGAACAGGGACATGACGTACATGTTGCATATCAGACATCGGGAAGTATTGCCGTTGCCGATGACGAAGCCGTTCGCTTCCTTGATTTTGTTCGCGACTATGCGCAAATATATGAGCAGGACAAAACCATTGCAGAAAAATCATATATAGATGCAGTAAATATTTTGAAAGCCAAGAAACCAGGAGAATCCGACTGTAATGCTGTTCGTGAAATCAAGGCAGCCATTCGTCGTAGCGAAGCAAAAGCGGCATGTCGCTTTTTGAATATTCCTGAAAGCAGAACCCATTTTTTGAATATGCCGTTTTACGAAACGGGCACTGTAAAGAAAAAACCTATAAACGAAGAAGATATAAAAATTATTATAGATCTGCTGCAAAAAATTAAACCTCATCAAATATTTGCCGCAGGCGATTTGTCAGACCCGCATGGAACACATCGAGTATGTTTTCAGGCAATTGAAGAGGCGCTGAAACGCTTGAAAAAAGAGCAGTGGATTAATGATTGCAGAGTTTGGCTGTATCGCGGAGCGTGGCAGGAATGGGATATAGCCGAATCTGAAATGGCTGTGCCGCTTAGTCCTAACGAGGTTATAATTAAACGTTTGGCAATTTATAAACATCAATCGCAGAAAGACCGTCCTTTGTTTCCCGGAACAGATTCGCGCGAATTTTGGATGCGCGCCGAACAGAGAAACGAAAATACGGCAAAAATCTTTGACAAGTTGGGTATGGCTGAATATCAGGCAATAGAATTGTTTGTGCAATATAAAATGGAAGAGTAAAAAAATAAAAAAAATCAAGTAAAAAAACGGCGTTCTCAATCGGGAACGCCGTTTTATGTTAAATTCAAAGTTAAATTCTCCCTTATTTCACAAATACTGAAGTTACTATAGATTTTTTATCTGAAAGTTGTTGTTTCTCTCCGTTTGTCCATAATATTGCTCTTAATTTATCTTCAGTATCTTCACCCGGCTCTTCGTCATCTTGAACTCCTCCAACATATACATCATTACCGAAAGCAAAGACTGTAAAAGCAATCGTTTCATTAGATATATTGTCAAGACTTTGTTTTACTCCATTTTTCCACAAAGTAGCAACATTTGCACCTGATGTTCCATCAGGAAAAAATTCTTCGCCTGCCACATAAACATCGTTACCCAACACGAAAACAGATCTTGCTATGGCAGTATTGTCTATTGCGTTAGTTAACTTTTGCATTTCACCGTTTTTCCATACAGTAGCAAGCCCCCATTCATTCAAATCTGGAATTCTGCTGGATATTTGACCTGCCGCATATACATCATTGCCCGATACAAACACAGAATGAGCTTCGGAATGGTAGATACTGGTATCCGCAAGTATCTGTTTTACCCCGTTTTTCCACAATACGGCAGCGTATTTACGGCTATTGTAAAATCTAAAGTATTCTCCACCTGTTACATATACGTCATTCCCCGAAGCAAAAACGGAATAAGCGTAAGCATCTTCGTCTATGCCTTGGGTAAGCCGTTTCTTTACGCCGTTTTCCCACAATACGGCTTCAAAAAATCCTGCTTCGTTTTTTTCTGCGCCTGCAACGTATATGTTATTACCAGACACAGCAATAGAACGTACTTCAACTTCTTTTGTGCCATCTGTCCACTTTTGATGTATTACTCCGTTTTTCCATACAGTAACAATAGCTTTGTCGCTTGCATCTGTTGACATTTTTCCTGCTATGTAAACATCGTTGTTATCAGTTACAAAAACTGACGATGCGCCAGATATGTACTCATCACTTTCGAGTTTGCTGGCTACGCCGTTTTTCCACAATACGGCTACAAGTTTATTATTGCCGTCCGTATCTGTACCTGCTGCATAAACGCTGGGAATAACGCTTACCGAAGATGTTGCCGTTTTGCCGTTTACCGTAGCTGCAGTAATGATTGCCGAGCCTATGGCTATGCCTGTAATTTCGCCTGTATTGGCGTCAACGGCAACTATGTTGGCGGCGCTACTGCTCCATGTTACAGTTCTGTCTTGCGTATTTTCGGGCAAAACTATTGCCGAAAGCGTATGTTTGTCGCCTGTGTGAATAGTGAACGTAGCTGGTTCAACTGTAATTCCTGTAGCAGATACCTGCTCATTATCATCTTTACTGCACGAAACAGTTGCAGTTGCAAATGCTGCCATCAACAGCAAACTTGACATTAATTTTAGTAAATTTTTCATACTCTATATTATATTAGTTAATTAATTTTATGCAAAATTAATATATCTTTCTTAAACGGCAATAAAATATTTTATGTTTTGTTGCTTCTCTCCGTTTGTCCATACAGTAATAACCTTGTCTATGGTAAAAGATTTGTGAATACCGTAAACTTTCTTTTTGCCGTTTTTGTATTTATTTATTGTGCATTGGTAAAGTTTCAAATCTTCTTCATCTGTTTTTTGATTACAAATTATTCAAAAAATCAAAACTTTCATTTGACAGATTTTTTGTTGCAAGCGGAATATTCCAATTACTTTTATTGCGTGGTTCAATATAATTTGAAATGGCGCGAATTTCCAAAAAGGGAATTTTTTCGGACAGACAGACATAAAAAAATGCAGCTCCTTCCATAGTTTCAATGTCGGCATCAAACATTTTTATTCTTGTTTCTATTTGATTTTGCTCGCCGCTTGCCGCATCAACAGTCAATCCGCATACGGATTTCAAATTGTCTGTATTGAAATGGTTAATATATTCGCAATACAATTTTCCTTTTTTGAAAGGATATTCGTTTGCATCTATAAAATTTTCATCAAAAAGCGTTGCAAATTTGTGCGGATAGCTAATTCCGAGGCTGCCGAAAATTTCATTTTCTACAACGGCAACAGTTCCGATTGCCGTTTTTTTCATAAAACTTCCTGCAATGCCCACATTCAAAACCAAATCATATTTTGCATTTTGCAATTTTTTTGTCAGCGTATATGCTACAAATGTACAGCCTGCGCCTGTAACAAGAAAATTAATATCGTGTTTTTTTAACGATTTTACTTTTTCTCTAATATCTTGTAATTCAAATATTGTAGCAGCTGTTATTAATATATTCATATTGTATTTTGTGATAAATTTTAAATTTATTTTTTATTTATTTTGTTGTTTTTTCAAAAATCATTATAATTGCGTAAAATTAGAAAAAATATTGTACATGTTTGAAAATTTATCTGGATACGAAAATTTATCGGTTGAAAATACGGAAAAAACAGAACGACTTGCAGCGCATTATAAAGCGATTATTGATATTTTGGGCGAAGATTCTTTGCGTGAAGGATTATTAAAAACGCCTGTGCGTATGGCAAAAACCATACAATTTTTAACGCAGGGCTACCAAATTGACCCTGTTGCGATTTTAAATTCGGCAAAATTCAAGGAAGAATACAAGCAAATGGTGCTTGTAAAAGATATTGAACTGTATTCGATGTGCGAACATCATGTTTTGCCTTTCTTTGGGAAAGCGCATGTGGCTTATATTCCAAATGGATATATTACGGGGTTGAGTAAAATTCCGCGTGTGGTTGATGCATTTGCCCGCCGTTTGCAAGTTCAGGAACGTTTAACGGTTCAAATTCGTAACTGTATTCAGGAAACGCTTCTGCCTCTTGGCGTTGCCGTAGTTATCGAGGCTCAACACATGTGTATGCAAATTAGAGGAGTGCAGAAACAACATTCTGTAACAACAACGTCTGCATTCACCGGCGCTTTTTTGAAAGATATTCGTACTCGACAGGAATTTATACGACTTATTGGAAGCAATTTGCACTGATACATTATAATTTGAATTACATTCAGATACATTATTCAGAAACGAATATTATGCGTATTTCGAAAATTTCATATAAATTTGTGCGTTATAATGACAATAAACAAGATGATTTTGAAATTTAAGCCAAAACTGTTCATTACATTTAAAAATTACACAAAAGACAAATTCATTGCCGATTTGATGGCAGGATTGATAGTCGGAATTGTAGCATTACCGCTTGCAATAGCCTTTGGAATAGCATCGGGAGTGAGTCCTGAACAGGGATTGATTACTGCAATTATCGGAGGCTTTATCGTGTCGTTTCTGGGCGGTTCCAACGTGCAAATAGGCGGACCTACAGGCGCATTCATAATAATAGTTTTCGGTATCGTGGCTAATCCAGAACTTGGAATTTCGGGCTTGGCTATGGCAACCGTTATCGCAGGAATTATGCTGATGTTAATGGGTTTTCTGAAAATGGGAACTGTAATAAAATTCATTCCTTATCCTATTATTGTCGGGTTTACAAGCGGCATTGCGCTCACTATTTTTTCAACGCAAATAAACGACCTGCTGGGTTTGTCGATAAATGACATACCCGGCGATTTTATTTCAAAATGGGAAGTGTATTTTACAAATATTGGCAATATCAATCTGGTTGCGCTGGCATTAAGTTTTGCAAGTATTTTTCTTATAATAATTACGCCGAAATTTCTAAAAAAAATACCGGGTTCGCTTATTGCCATTATAGTTGTAACAGCGATTGCCTACCTGTTGAAAACTTATGCCGATATAACTAACATAACTACCATAGGCGATAAATTCCCCGATTTGAATGCAAGTATAAAATTTTCGGGATTTGAATTGCCTTCGATGGAAAAGATCAAACTGTTGTTACCTCCGGCATTCACAATAGCAATGCTCGGCGGCATAGAATCGCTGCTTTCGGCTACTGTTGCCGATGGCGTTATCGGCGACAGCCACAATTCAAATACCGAACTTATTGCTCAGGGAGCGGCAAATATAGTTGTGCCGTTTTTTGGCGGAATACCCGTAACGGGAGCTATTGCCCGCACAATGACCAACATCAACAACGGAGGACGAAGTCCAGTGGCGGGAATTATTCATGCGCTGGCGCTGTTGCTGATAATGCTTTTTCTTATTCCGCTTGCCAAATACATTCCTATGGCTTGTCTTGCAGGAGTGCTGACAATAGTATCGTACAATATGAGCGAATGGAGAACTTTCCGCTCGCTGCTGCGAAATTCAAAATCGGATGCTACTGTGTTGATAACAACATTCTTGGTAACAACAATTTTTGATTTAACAATCGCCATCGAAATAGGATTATTGCTTGCGATGCTGCTGTTTATGCGCCGCATGATAGAAGTGAGCAAGGTTTCGGTTACAACTGATGTAATCGACCTGTCGCAGGAAAAAGAAATATATCAGAAAGAAGAAAAACTTGCTCTCAAAAAAGGCGTTGAAGTTTATGAAATCGATGGCCCATTTTTCTTTGGCATTGCAAATAAATTTGATGCGTACATGAAAGTTATCGGCGAAAAGCCAAAAGTACGAATAATAAGAATGAGAAAAGTTCCGTTTATGGATTCTACAGGCTTGCGCAACCTTGAAATTCTTTATAACCTGTCCAAAGCCGAAAGCATAGTAATAGTACTTTCTGGAGTAAACGAAAGAGTGCGTCAAATGCTTGTAACATCAGGACTGGCAGCAAAAATAGGAGAAGACAATATTTGCGACCACATAAGCAAAGCGGTAGAAAAAGGAAACAGTTACATAAAATAAAACATGGCAAAAAAGAAAACAAAAACAGAATCTGTGCCTGTGAAAAAAACAGTACGAACGCATCGCCAGACGTTGACGTTTAACGATATGGAAATGGAAGCTATTACAAATTTCTGTTGCAGGTATAAAATTACAAAAAAAACAAAATTTTTTAGAGAAGCAATCATATCCACCATTCTGCAAAAAATAGAAGAAGACCATCCAACATTATTTTAACAAAATGAAGACACATAATAACATGGATAATTAATACGAAACAAAATGAAACGTCCGATAATAATTTCGGGACCATGCAGCGCCGAAACAGAAGAACAAACTATAATAACATGTAAAAAACTTGCTGAAACGCAAAAAGTGAATATTTTGCGCGCAGGAATATGGAAACCGCGTACCAGTCCCGAATCGTTTGAAGGAGTCGGAGAACTCGGATTAATATGGCTTGAAACCGTCAAACGCATAACAGGTTTGCCCATAGCCGTAGAAGTAGCAAATGCCGAACATGCGCATAAAGCGCTTTCGTACGGAGTAGATTATGTATGGATTGGCGCACGCACAACCGTGAATCCGTTCAACGTAAAAGAAATTGCAACCGCTTTGAAAGGCAGTCAGGTTAAGGTTTTAATAAAAAATCCCATAAATCCCGATTTGTCATTGTGGATTGGAGCGATAGAACGAATAGCGCACACAAGAGGCATAGAAAATATATGGCTCGTACATCGCGGATTTTCCGCCTGCGGATACAGCGAATATCGCAACGTACCTTTATGGCATTTGATTTTTGACATCAGACGTCAATTTCCCGAAATAAAAATGATTTGCGATCCATCGCATATATGCGGCAATCGCGAAAGATTGTTCAAAATATCTCAAACCGCCGCCGATTTGAATTATGATGGATTGATGATAGAATCGCACATTTGCCCAGATGCGGCATGGAGCGATGCTAATCAGCAAATCACGCCCGACGAACTGCACAGGCTTCTTGATTCTATAAAATGGAGAGATGCAAAAAACGAAAATTCGATATTTGAATATTCGTTGAGCAAGTTTCGTTCAGAAATAGACCAGATAGATTCCGATTTGTTTGAACTATTGAGCCGAAGGATGAAACTTGCCGAAGAAATAGGAAGAATAAAACTGACCTGCAATGTTTCAATTTATCAGGAACAGCGTTGGAAAAATATTGTAGAACGAATCATTTCGCGTGCAAAACGGCTAAACCTCAGCGAAGCGTTTATCCGTTCAATTCTTGACGCGGTACACAGCGAAAGCATAAATCGCCAAAACGAAGTGATGAATAATATTTAGTTGATACATACGCTCATTTTATTATTCAATAATATGTTCCATATTAAAAATGTAAATAATATTTTTTTTATAACATAAATTTCAATACCTTTGGAAATTCAAAATATCAATATAATGAGAAAACTTATCTTTTCAATTTTTTTAGTTGTCATAACGGTAACAAACATATATTCACAAACAAACGAGCCAAAACGCGAATTTCGCGGAGCATGGGTGCATACTGTCGGAAATCAAAAATACAGAGAAATGACAGTTGACCAAATGAAACAACATTTTACAGACCTTTTGGATGAATTTGAAAAAGCAAAAATAAATGCGGTGATTTTTCAAGTGCGCCCGCAGGCTGATGCATTTTATGCAAACAGCATTGAACCGTGGAGCAGGTTTATTACAGGCACACAGGGCATAGCGCCATCGCCCGTTTGGGATCCATTGCAATTTATTACAGATGCATGTCATAAACGCGGAATGGAATTACATGCATGGTTCAATCCTTATAGAGTAACATCAAACGACAAAGAAGTTCTTTGCAGCGAACATTTATATCATAAAAAACCTTATCTGTTTGTAAAATATGGAAAGCAGATTTATTTTGATCCGGGCGAACCCGAAGCCCGCGAACATACGCTAAAAATTATTGCCGATGTAGTGAAACGTTATGATATAGATGCCGTACATTTCGACGATTATTTTTATCCGTATAAAATAAAAGAAAAGAATGTAATTGTTGATTTTCCCGACAGCAAATCATTTGCAAAATACGGAGCAAAAGATGGATTTACACAAAAAAACCGCAACGACTGGAGACGCAATAACGTAAATTTGCTGATTGAAGCATTGAGTAAAACCATCAAAGAAATTAAACCATGGGTGAAATTCGGAATAAGTCCGTTCGGCGTTTGGCGCAACGCATCAAGCGACCCGACAGGTTCAAATACGACTGCCGGCTGCGAAAATTATGATGATTTATATGCAGATATAAAACTTTGGGTAGAAAAACGCTGGATTGATTACAACGTTCCGCAACTGTACTTTGATATTGGGCATCCTGCCGCCAACTACGAAACATTGATAGAATGGTGGAGCGCAAACAATTATGGCGAAAATCTATATATAGGACAGGATATTTCAAAAACTGTGAAAGTAAAAAGCCGCACAAACGAAAAAGAATTTTTAAATCAGCTTCCGCAAAAAATGAAAATGGTTCGCTCCAATAAAAATATTCATGGCAATGTATGGTGGCCCGGATATTCAATTCCGCGCAATCCTGACGGCTTTACCGACAGTCTGAAAAATACATATCAAACAAAAATTGCACTGATGCCAAAATACAGACATATTGATACCATTGCGCCCGATACAGTGAAAAATCTACGATTTGAAAAAAACGGAGAAAGTTTGATTTTGAAATGGGATGCACCTACAACAACAGATGAAATGCAAAAAGCGGTTTATTATTGCGTATATTTATATCCGCATCCATTTAAGGAATATCCAAGCAGAGAGCCATTTGAATATCCTGTAACCATAACGCAAAACACGGAATTTGAAATTACGATTAATCACAGATGCTATGCAGTAACAACGCTTGACAGACTGCAAAACGAAAGCAAACCTGCTATTATCATAGAATATTAAATAACAAAAAATAACTGTCATGGAAAAATCAAAAGTATATTTTACCGATTTGCATACAACGCCAAGTCGAAATTTGCTCGACAAACTGGAATATCTTGTAAAAAAAGCAGGCATCGAAAAAATTAACTTTGAAAAACAGTTTACGGCAGTAAAAATTCATTTTGGCGAACCCGGAAATCTTGCTTACATACGACCAAATTATGCGGCGCGGCTGATAAAAACACTAAAAAAACTCGGCGCAAAGCCATTTCTTACAGATTCAAATACTTTGTATTCTGGCGGTCGCTCCAATGCAATCGACCATTTGAACGCAGCAATGGAAAACGGATTCAATTCTATGGCTACACACTGTAATGTGATAATTGCAGATGGCTTGAAAGGAACAGATTATCGCGAAATAAAAATAGACGGCGAATACTGTAAAACGCCGAAAATAGGTACTGCTATTGCCGATGCCGATATTTTTATAAGCATGAATCATTTCAAAGGACACGAACAGGCAGGATTTGGCGGCGCACTGAAAAATATCGGCATGGGAAGCGCAAGCGTAGGAGGGAAGCTCGAACTTCATTCAACATCGCAGCCCAAAATTGTGAAAGCGGCATGTAAAGCCTGCGGAGTATGCGTGAAACATTGCGCTCACGATGCAATAAAACTGATTGAAAAATGCGCTGTTATTGATTCTCACAGATGCGTAGGCTGCGGGCAGTGCGTTGCGCTTTGTCAGTATGAATCGGCAGTGCTTGCAGCAGGCGAAACTTCAGAACGCATGAATTACAAAATTGCCGAATATGCAAAAGCAGTATTAGCCGATAAACCCAATTTTCACGTGAATTTTATAATGAACGTTTCGCCCGAATGTGATTGCTGGAATCACAATGATGTGGCAATAGTTGCAGATATAGGAATGGCAGCGGCATTCGATCCTGTGGCGCTTGACATGGCTTGCGCAGATTTGGTGAAAAAAGCGCCTGTAAACATTTACAGCGCTCTTTACAAAAAACATCATCATGATATGACAGGCGAAGATAAATTTAAACTCATACATCCTAATGCAAACTGGCTTGCAGGATTGCAACATGCCGAAAAAATAGGATTGGGAACAATGAATTATGAATTAATAGCAATTTAACACAAAATCATATTCAATATTAAACAAAAAATAAATAAAAATGAAAAAATTAATGTTTACTGCCATCATAATGGCAATTACTTTCAGCGTTTCGGCACAGGAAAAAAAAGCCGAAGAAAAGAAACCTGCAACAGGTTATAAGTTTATATTAGAAAAAGAGTTGAAACATACTCCCGCCAAAAATCAAAGCCGTAGCGGTACTTGCTGGAGCTTTTCGGGGCTGTCGTTCATCGAATCCGAATTGCTGCGTTTGGGAAAAGGCGAATACGATTTGTCGGAAATGTTTGTATCGCGCGACAATTACGAGAAAAAAGCAGACAAATACGTCCGCCTGCACGGAACAATAAATTTTGCCGGCGGCGGTTCGTTTGAAGATGTTATGGAAACATTGCGCAATGCAGGAATTGTTCCAGAAGAAGCTTACAGCGGAATGAATTACGGCGATACAATACACGACCACAGCGAACTTGACCTTGTAACCAAAGCATACGTGGATGCCGTAATAAAAGGACGCAAACTTACTAAAGCATGGAAAAAAGGTTTTAACGGAATACTTGATGCGTATTACGGAAATTATCCCGAACAGTTTACGTACAAAGGCGTTTCATACACTCCAAAATCATTTGCGCAGTCGTTGGGATTGAATATGGACGACTATGTAGGAATCACATCTTTTACTCATCATCCCTTCTACGAGCCTTTTATTATCGAAATTCCCGACAATTATATCTGGGGCATGAACTACAACGTTACCATCGATGAACTGGTAGAAATTATTGACAACAGCATAGAAAAAGGTTATACGGTTGCTTGGGGTTCGGATATAAGCGAAAGAGGATTTCAATATAGAAAAGGCGTTGCCGTTGTACCCGATTTGGAAGTGAACAGCCTGAGCGGAACAGACCGCGACCGCTGGGAAAATTTAAGCAAAACCGAACGCGAAACGGAAATCCTTAAACTGGACAAACCTGTTGCCGAACTTAAAATTACTCAGGAATTGCGGCAGGAAGCATTCGACAATTACGAAACTACTGACGATCATGGCATGCATATTGTAGGCATTGCAAAAGACCAGAACGGAACAAAGTTTTACAAGGTAAAAAACTCGTGGGGAACGGATGGCAGCGAATATTCAGGATTTTTCTACGTGTCTGAACATTATGTTCGCTACAAAACTATGAACATTTTAATCAATAAAAATGCAATTCCGGCAAACATAAAAAGCAAACTGAAATTATAAGGCAGTTATGAAAAAGATATTATTTGTTTGTGCTGCATACGCATCGTGCGCTATCAGTGTAAGAACGTAATCATACGAGGTTAGAACGTAATCTCACGAGATAAGAACGTAATCATACGAGGTTAGAATGTAATCTCACGAGGTTAGAACGTAATCTCACGAGGTTAGAACGTAATCTCACGAGGTTAGAACGTAATCTCACGAGATAAGAACATAATCATACGAGGTTAGAATGTAATCTCACGAGGTTAGAACGTAATCTCACGAGATAAGAACATAATCATACGAGGTTAGAACGTAATCTCACGAGGTTAGAATGTAATCTTAATGATGTTGATAATTTAATATATTTATGTAACCGTAAAATTTTAAAAAATGGAAAAAGAAACTAAAAGACTGCGTCCCGTACTTTTACAGGAAGACGCTTATGTCCTGAATGCATTACAGGGCATAGATAATTACAATCCGATAAATTCGGAATTGAGTTTGGACAAGCTTCTCGCTTTGCAGCAGGCAATGCTTGACGCACAAAAAACAGAAGTGCAAAAAGAGGGCGAGATGAAAGCGGCACGCGACAGCGCAGTGAAAACCGAGCATGCTTTTCACGATGCCATGCTGGGCGTGAAAGATCAGGTACGCGCGCAGTTCGGCGCCAATTCTGACGAGTATCAAAGCATAGGCATGAAGAAAAAAACCGAGTACAAATCGCGCGGAAAAAAAGCCTGATGGCTCAGGCTTACTGTTAATCGACGGTTTTGCAGGTTTTTGCGAACTGCTGATTTCGTAATGTTAACAATAGAGTTCCCGACCATATAGATAGGGAACTCTCTTAGTATTTGTTGCAGCGGCAAATAACGCTGCGGAGTACAGAGTAGAGATGTATCTATATTTTAATATAGTATAAGACTTTTGCAAAACATTATTTTAGAAACAAATAAATATATATTATTATCTTATGTGCAAATTGTTACAAATTAAATATTTTAAAACTTTAAGGTTTTGAAAAGGACTTATATTATCCAAAACAATCAATTGCATACGGGCATGCATAGCAATTATCCGCATACTCACACATCCCGTTTTTAAAAGGTTCTGGTAACTCATCTTCATACCTATCATACTCGTTATACCCGTCATACTCGTTATACTCTTCTTGCTTTTCATTTAATATATCTTGTGCTTCAGGGCTTAATGTAAAATTAGGATTGATTAATTGCATTTCTGTTATTAAATCTTCTGAAATAAGAAAATGATCTAAATGGATAATGCACCAGACAATGTAATCTGGATCATCTTCAAAAATATCTATCAACGTTTCTCCTTTATATATTCCAAAATGGAAAACAGTATTAAAATCGTAAAGTTTCATGTCAATTTATTTTATTGTTAATATTTTTTATTCCTGCTCTTGCGGCTTCGCAGGGCTTGCCACGTTTTTATAATGGTTTCCGAACTCCATCTATTGTCCTGTTCAAATTAAATTTGAAATACGCACATAAAAAAAGCGCGGACAAACTCTGTTTATCTGCTTTTTGAGGTCTTAGGATACCATGCAACCAAATAATGAGTATAAAGCCCACGCCGGAAACGACGTGAGCGTTTATTCGCTTTATTCTTGGTTGCCATGAAATTTCCTAAGTTTCAAAAAGCAAGATTTAAGCTAAACGCTTTTTCCAATACTTTATAATGTGCGTATCATTACCTGTTTTTTAATTCATAGGCATACAATATTTACATTATGAGTGCAAAGTTATAATATTATTTTAGAATAATGCAAGTTGCATTAAAAATTTTGGTAATGCCATACATTGTGAGATGTTCCCAAAACGGCAAGATAAGAGATGAAAAATTAATAGAATACAAACAACGCCTAATGTTGAACAGGCGATGATAAAACCTGATTTTTACCAGATTCAAAAACAAAACAGCACAGTAGCATAGTAATGATAGTTGGTTTATTGCGGCTGACTCTACGAACCTGTGATAAATTTAATAATTTTTTGTGTTCATTAAAAATTTACTAACTTCGCAGTCTTAATTGCGTAGAAATATTTTCTGCGTTTTGTAATAAAAATGTAATGCTATGGATGTTAACAACACAAACTCTGTTCAGAATGAACAATTCGATGATGTAAAAAACAATATCGAAATTACTGTTGAGGTTAAAGAAATAACCGAAACTGTGAATGAAAACGAATCGCTAAACAGCGAAGTAGAAGCCGCCGAAATTTCGGCTCAAAAGCCAGAAGACAATATTATTGTGTCCAATGAAGAAATTTTGGCAACAGCCGAATCGGAAGAAAAAACCGATAAAATAGAAGACAGCGAAATTGAATCTGACGAAATTTCGGTTCAAAAGCCAGAAGACAGTATTATTGTGTCCAATGAAGAAACTTTGGCAACCGCCGAATCGGAAGAAAAAACCGATAAAATAGAAGACAGCGAAATTGAATCTGACGAAATTTCGGCTCAAAAGCCAGAAGACAATGTAATTGATTTTTATAATGAAGAAGCGTTAATTGCATCTGAATCAGAAGAATTTGATTTGGAAGACGACGGCGAAATTGACAGTGAAGAAGAAACCGAAGTTTCCATCGATTTTTCCAACATGAACAAAGCGGAACTTGTAGCCGCGTTCAAAACTATATTGGAAACTCAACCTGTTGAAAAAATACGCAGAGATGTTGATGTGATTAAAACCTCATTTTATAAAATATTGCGCCGCGAGCAGGATGTTTATAAACAGGAATATCTCGACGCAGGTAATGATATTGAAAATTACGTAGCTCCAATAGACAAAGATGAAATTGAATTTAAATCGCTGTTCAATTCATATAAAACTCAACATAGCGCATATATTAGAAACCTCGAAAGCAACAAAGAAGAAAATTACGGAATAAAATTGAAATTGATTGATGAGTTGAAAGTACTTATTGACAAAAAAGAAGATATAAACCTCACATTTCAAAAATTTAAGGAGATTCAGAGACGATGGAAAGAAACAGGTCCTATTCCTCAATCCAATATGAAAGATTTGTGGGATACATACAATCATCATGTTGAAAATTTCTATGATTATCTGAAAATCAATAAAGAATTGCGCGATATGGATTTCAAGAAAAATCTTGAAGCCAAAATACAGTTATGCGAAAAAGCCGAAGAACTTTTGCTTGAACCATCAATAGTAAACGCATTTCGCAAACTTCAAAAATATCATGAGCAGTGGCGCGAAACAGGACCTGTGGCAAACGAATTGAAAGAACAAATCTGGGAACGGTTCAAAGAAGCAACATCCAAAATCAACAAAAAACATCAAGAATACTTTGACCAGCAAAAAGGCATGTACGAGCAAAATTTTAAAGCAAAAATAATACTTTGCGAAAAAATAGAAGAATTGCTCGCCTCTGAATGTACAACAAATAAAGAATGGAATAAAGCATCGAAGGCATTGGTTGAAATGCAAAAAGCATGGAAATCCATAGGATTTGCATCAAAAAAAGACAATGTGAAAATTTATTTGAGATTCAGAAAAGCCTGTGATGAATTTTTTACCAGAAAACGTAAATTTTACGGCGAATTCAAAACAACGATGGAAGAAAACTATCGTTTGAAACTTGATTTATGCGAAAGGGCAGAAGCGATTGCAAAAAGCACCGACTGGAAAAAAACGACAGATCAGTTTGTGAAATTGCAAAAAGAATGGCAAAAAATAGGAATTGTTCCGCGAAAAGTTTCAAACGAAATATGGAAACGCTTTCGTACAGCCTGCGATACTTTTTTTCATGCACGCAACAGTTTACTGAAAGAAGAGAATCTGCGATACAATGAAAATCTGAAAGCAAAAGAAGAAATTATCAAGGAAATAAAAGAATACAAGGCAAATACAAATGTATTAAAAAATCTTGATGCAATTAAAGAATTTCAGAGGCGTTGGGCAGCAATAGGTTATGTTCCTATAAAAGAGAAATCGCGAGTACAGTCAGAATATCGTAATGCACTTGATAATCTTTTTACAGTGTTGAATGTAAGCGAAAAAGATAGAAAAATAGTAAAATTCAGAACACGAATCGAAAGCGCTTATGCAAACAAAGGTCAAATAAAATCTCTGCGCAACGAAAGAGACAAATTACTTGGACAAATTCGTCAAATAGAATCAGACATCGCACTTTGGGAAAACAATATCGGATTTTTTGCAAAATCAAAAAATGCAGATACTGTTGTATCAGAAGTAAGACGCAAAATTGAAAAAGGCAAGGAAGAAGTTCAACTTCTCGAAGAAAAAATAAAATTGCTAGATCAGACAATATAATTGTAATACATTATAACTAAACTATTATTCGTACGGCAAGCATGAGAACCAATACAAAATATATATTTGTAACAGGCGGAGTTACATCATCTCTGGGAAAAGGAATTATAGCATCATCGCTGGCAAAATTATTACAGGCAAGCGGATATTCGGTTACAATACAAAAACTTGACCCATATCTGAATGTTGACCCGGGAACTCTTAATCCTTATGAACATGGAGAATGTTATGTTACCGAAGATGGAGCGGAAACAGACCTTGACCTTGGACATTATGAACGATTTTTAAATATCCATACAACACAGTTGAACAACGTAACAACCGGACAAATTTATCAATCTGTTATAAACAAAGAGCGCAAAGGCGATTATCTTGGCAAAACCGTTCAGGTTGTTCCGCATATTACAGATGAAATAAAACGCTGTATACAGCTTGTAGGAACAAAACACCGTTTCGATGTAGTGATTACCGAAGTAGGAGGGACCGTAGGCGATATAGAGTCATTGCCTTATATCGAGGCTATACGCCAGTTGCGTTATCAGCTTGGAAGCACAAATTCCGCAGTAATACATTTAACGCTTGTTCCTTACCTTGCGGCGGCAGGAGAATTGAAAACAAAACCAACGCAACACTCTGTAAAAGTATTGCTGGAAAATGGAGTACAACCGGATATTTTAGTTTTGCGTACCGAAAAAAATCTAAACATGGAAATACGCAAAAAAGTTGCACTGTTTTGCAATATTGACAGCGATGCCGTAATACAGTCTATTGATGTGCCTACAATATATGATGTTCCTATAAAAATGAGCGAAGAAAAATTAGATAAAATAATATTGCGAAAATTGAATCTTCCTCAAAACAAAACAGTAGAATTGCATCAATGGAAAGCATTTTTGACCAAAGTAAAAAATCCTAAAGATGAAATTACCGTTGCGCTTGTAGGAAAATACACACAGTTACCCGATGCCTACAAGTCCATATCCGAATCGTTTGTACATGCAGGAGCTGCAAATGAATGTAAAGTAATTGTAAAAACAATAAATTCTGAAAAACTGAATAATGATAACGCAAATGAGTTATTAGGAGAAGTTAACGGCATTCTGGTGGCTCCGGGGTTTGGCTCTCGCGGTATCGATGGTAAATTTACAGCCGTAAAATTTGCGCGTGAAAACAACATCCCGTTTTTAGGACTATGTCTCGGTATGCAATGCGCTGTTATTGAATTTGCCCGCAATGTTCTCGGATACAGCGATGCAAATTCCGCCGAAATGGAAACGGCAACAGATCATCTCGTGATTGATATTATGGAATCACAAAAAAAAATAACCGAAAAAGGCGGAACAATGCGGCTTGGCGCATATCCCTGCAAATTGAAAAAGAAATCTCTTGCAGAAAAAATTTATAAACAAACCACAATATCCGAACGCCACCGACATCGTTATGAATTTAACAATGTTTATATGGAAGAATTTGCTAAGGCTGGAATGATAGCCACAGGAATAAACGAAACATCAGGTTTGGTTGAGATAATAGAAATACCTTCGCATCGATGGTTTATCGGCGTGCAGTTTCATCCCGAATACAAAAGTACAGTCCTCAATCCTCATCCTCTGTTTGTCGGTTTTGTGAAAGCAGCAATGGAAATGAAAAACAACTATAATTTTTCAGTTCAAAATTAGACAAAACACAGTTTTTATTTACAAAAATATAATTATTTGCTTGTCAATTATATTTTTAATTGATATTAACAAAATATTATTTAATATAATTATAACATTATCTTATTGTTGTAAAATACTTGTAAAAAAACATCTTAAATTGTTTACCAAAAATTGATATTATTTATTACTTTTGTGCGACTGATTAAAGGCGCTATTGCAGTATATTTAAGATAATTTTTTATTAAATTATTAGTTGATGACGTTGAATATAATCTTAATCTATGGAATTTCAGAATAACATAGTTTTAATGACAGATAAATATTTATTATATTTAACAGTTTCATTATTAGTTTAATAATATAAATTATTTTTAATATAAAATATTGTATCGCAGTTTGGTAGTTGCCGTTTTGTTTTATAATAAAAAATAAGATATACGGTTGATTTAGTAAATATTTAAAATATAAATATAATGAAAAGTAATAATATTTTGTTAATTAACCATCTCGCATATAAATTTACTTTGCGATTAATTTTGGTAATTGTTTATTGTTTGTATTCTTGCGTGTTTTTGAATGCACAGGAACATGTAATTAAAAATCATCATGAAAAGATGCACATTCATCATACGCATGAAGGATTGCATATTCATCATGATTCCGACAACGAATTACAGGCTAATCCAGTTTCGGATTTTTGTAATTATGCTAATAATGAGTGCGGCATTCGAATTAGTGACAATATAGATAGAGCCTTATTGTTTACAGGTTCTCCTCTTTCTTTTGCTACTGATATATGCAACAGAAGCATACATTATGATCCGAGCCATTATGGAGACTTGAATTGTGATGGTTATAATGATGGCAGTTGTAGTTACTGTACAATAGATGGTACATTTGGAGGCGCGTGTACTAATGAGTTTCCAAGTCTTGCCGCTCTTCAAACGGCTTTCGGATGTATTGTTCCTGCGTACGCAATGCGTCCCCGATTTATTTATATGCAGGTTAATCAAGAAGGTGTAGTTAAGTTTGATTTTTCCTATTCCGGCGGCAGTGGCGCTCATGGTTTAGATGCCGATTTTGCAATATGGGGACCTTTCGACAGTAAATATGACGCATTTACAACAATGGCGACTAATCCAAGCTGGTTAAACGGTCCTGTTGCTTGCAGTAATGCTGTTGGCGGCAATACCGAATCATTAACAGTATCTTTTACAACTGCTCATGCAAATAAATATTTTATTATGATGATTGTTCCACAATATTGTGCAAACAAGAGTTTTGATATAACAATAACACGCAACGCATCCAGTACGGGAACTTTTAAATCTGATGTCTGCAATATAAGCGATGTTTCCGCAAATGCTCAACCCTGCGCACTAAGCAAACATACTGTTACAGGCGCTGTTTCATATACAAATCCGCCTGTTGGAGGACGTTTGTGCATCACAAGTTCTAATACCGCAGATACTGTATATTATACAACTTATACCTCAACATCTACTTCTTATTCTTATACATTAAATAATATAGAATGTACAGACGAAACCAGTGATATTATAGCATGGTTTGAATATCCGACAGGAACAAATACAGGTTGTTCGTTCACAGTTTGTTATCAGTCTCCAACAGGAATATGTCCAGTAATGGAAGTAAAAAGACATAATAGCGCTTATTCAAGCGCCTGTGCAAGTTCTGGCGATACAATAAACTTCACATTTAAAAATGCAGAAAACAATAATTTGTTAGATATTTCAGCAAATCCTGTAACATTTTCATACACCGTAAATGGAATATTGGAAACAGTTACCAACTATTCGGGCGCCAATCCGTATAAAGTAGCGGCTCATGCGCCTGCGCGTTATACAGGTATTTCAGTGCAAACGCCATCATGTACAGGCACAATATCATCTACTGTGTACAGCGATACAACAGCTAATTTGCTTTCTGCGCCTGTAATTACAGGTCCCAATTATGTTGCTGCTGCTTGCTCGCTTAATTCAAATAGTTCACCACGCTTTATAATAATAGGAGATTTGATTGGCTCTTATAGTGTAACTTATATAAAACCGGATGGAACTACAGGTACATTTAGTTTTGTAAGTGGAACATTTTTTAATAATATGGCGGCTGAGTGGAATCAGGAAGGAGTATATAAATTTGTTGCAAGATATGCAGGTATGGAATGTTACAGTGATACTTTCTATGTAAGGCGTGTTCTTAATTCGCTAACACCGGGCATTTCCGCATCCGATACTGATCTTTGTTCAGGCGATGTTACATTATCTATGCAAGCGCCATTTAGACTGCAAGGTGGTTTTACGCTTGAATTATACAAAACAGAAACACCAACTCCAATAACAACAATAACAGTGGTATCAAATACTGATGTTTCAAATCTTTGTCCTGGTTATACAGTGCTATCTCCATGTCCGTTTTTCTATACTGTAAATTCCCCGGGTAAATATTATGTAAAACTCCATACATACGATGGAGTCGTTGGTTGCGTTGATACTTCTCTACCTCCTCAATATAGTGATACTATAGAAATAACAGTATGTCAATCACCAGGATTAACGGTTTCGCCTTCGGATACCGTAATATGTGCAGGCGGTTCGGCAATATTAAGAGCAAATGGAGAACAGGGCGCTATATTCAAATGGTATAATAGTGAGACAGGAGGAACATTACTTTATATAGGAAACAATTATACGGTTTCTCCTGTATCAACAACGTATTATTATGTATCGCAAACAATTTTGGGAATAGAAAGCGAACGCATAAGAGCAACAGTCACAGTAAACGCCTTGCCATCAGTATCGATAACAGGCGCAAACTCAGTTTGCGTATCACAGACGACCCAATTAACCGGCGCTCCTTCAGGCGGCACGTGGAATAGTTTGAACCCTTTAATCGCAACGGTAGATTCAGATGGACTTGTCAGCGGCATATCAGCAGGCAGTGTAACAATAAGATATATCGTTGGTAGCGGTACATGTATAGACAGTGCAGATGTAACGGTAATTGTCAATACTTTGCCAGTCGTATCGATAACAGGCTCAAACTCAGTTTGCGTATCACAGATGACCCAATTAACCGGCGCTCCTTCAGGCGGTACATGGAAAAGTTTGAACCCTTTAATTGCAACGGTAGATTCAGATGGGCTTGTCAGCGGAATATCGGCAGGCAGTGTAACAATAAGATATACCGTTGGCAGCGGCACATGTATAGACAGTGCAGATGTGAGTGTAACGATACATCCTTTATATGATATAACTATTTATGATACTATATGTCTGGGCGACAGTTGTGAATTTAATGGAAATTCATATAAGGTAGCAGGAATTTATACTGCCAATTTATTATCATCTGCTGGATGCGACAGCATTATTACTCTTGATTTATATGTGTCAACTTCATGTCATACGCAGACCATAAATATTAGTTCTGATTATTATGAAGTAACGTATGGCTATAGTCCATTTAATATTAATGTAACAGCATCAAGCGGTTATCCTCTTACATTCAGCCTGTCAGGAACATCCGTTAATGTATCCCATATATCTACATCAAGTTATTCTATTGCCATAAAGGAAGTCGGAATCACTTACATCACATTTAAACAGGAAGGTAATAATTATTATGCTCCTGCAGAAAAAACAATTAAAATATTGGTAAAACCTGCAACATTAACAATTACTGCTAATACTTATACTATTAACGTAGGCGATGCATTACCTGATGTATTTGGATGCAGATACAGCGGATTTGTATATAATCAAGATTCGACCGTACTCAAAAAACTTCCTGTAACATCATGTTCTGTAATTAATACCTATGTTTATGGAGAATATCCAATAACAGTAAGTGGAGCTGAAGCCGATAATTATCAAATAAAATATATCAATGGAGTATTAAAAATAAAAAAACCTGTCAAACCATTACCCAATGCGTTTACTCCAAATCAGGATGAATTTAATAATATTTTCGGAGCAGGTTACGATTTATATATATTCAATCGATGGGGTGTTTGTCTGTATAAAGGAGATACAGGCTGGGATGGACGAAACGAAAATGGGAAGATGATGGCTCCGGGCGTATATTATTATCATGCGAAAGATGTAAATGGAAATGTTTACAGAGGCTCGGTAACGTTGATAAAATAACGTTGATATGTAATAAATCCTCTTTTTTGTTTATTGGTACAAAGATAAGTATTATAGGTAGATATACGAGTAATTATTTAAAATAATAACATGTTCAAAATAACTTGAGATAAAGAAAATAATGAGTTTTGCTCACGATGCGTGAAACGGAAGATGTGTTGAAGGTGTCGCCGCGTCCCGTGTTTTTTGAAGAATTGGATTTATTAGGAAGAGAATGTTGATTACGGCAATCATTTACCGCGCGGAACGGGCATGTCAAAAACTCTTAATCCTTTCGGTAAAAAGGGATATTCCTTCTCCTTAAAAGGGGCGTTCCTTTTTGGCAAAAGCATATTATCCCTTTTTCGGTAGTGTCATACGATGTGTTTCAAAACAAAGGAAGATAAAAAGAAAAACTGTTTGGTTTAATTCTGCGGAGTTTTAATGTGTATATCAGCAAAAAACGGTATTTTTTCTGCCAATTTTCTTTTGCTATTTATGATTGATAAGTAACTTTAATGGTTATTAAGTAGCGACTGATTAAAATATAATACATTAATCATTTGTTAATTGCGGTGAGGGGGGGATTCGAACCCCCGGTACCCTTTCGAGTACGACAGTTTAGCAAACTGTTGGTTTCAGCCACTCACCCACCTCACCTTGCCTGATTTTTATTGCAATACGATAATGAACTTCATTTTGGGCGACAAAGATACTAATTTTTTTAAATAACTGCCAAATTTATTAATTATTTTGTTTTGGGTTTGGCAATATTGTCGCGCATATCGGTATCGGCTTGGATGTTTTTCATTTTGTAATAATCCATAATTCCGAGATTTCCGTTTCTGAAAGCTTCAGCCATTGCTAATGGAATCTGCGCTTCGGCTTCAATTACTTTTGCACGCGCCTCCTGTGCTTTTGCTTTCATTTCCTGCTCAATTGCCACAGCCATAGCGCGTTTTTCTTCGGCTTTTGCCTGTGCTATGTTTTTGTCGGCATTGGCTTGATCCATTTGCAAAACAGCTCCGATATTGCGTCCTATATCAATGTCGGCAATATCGATAGACAATATTTCAAATGCTGTACCTGCATCTAAACCTTTGGCAAGTACAACTTTTGATATGGAATCAGGATTTTCAAGCACTGCTTTGTGCGATAATGATGATCCTATCGACGATACTATTCCTTCGCCTACGCGAGCCAATACTGTATCTTCGCCAGCGCCGCCTACCAGCTGCTTGATGTTTGCGCGAACGGTTACCCGTGCTTTGGTAATAAGTTGAATACCGTCTTTTGCCATGGCAGTAACCGGCGGCGTGTTGATAACTTTTGGATTTACCGACATCTGAACGGCTTCAAAAACATCGCGCCCAGCCAAATCGATGGCAGCTGCCATTCTGAAATCCAAAGAAATATTTGCCTTGTCGGCAGATATAAGGGCATTAACTACTTTGGGAACATCTCCCTTGGCAAGATAATGCGCTTCGAGCAGATTTGCATCGAGTTTAAGTCCTGCTTTCGTTCCTGTAATCATAGAACGAACAATTGTTTGCGGCGATACTTTACGCCAACGCATCAGTACAAGCTGTATCAATGAAATACTTACGCCCGAAAGCATTGCTTGAAACCACAGTCCGATTGGCACGAAATATGCAATCAGCCATATTCCGACAATTGCAACGCCAATCCAAATTAATGTAAATTGTAAATTTGCATCCATAATTCTAAAATTTTATTTTCTGTTTTTATATTTAATCAATTTTTTTCACAATCACTTTTGAATCTTCAAAGTTCAACACAACAATTTTTGCATTATGCTCAATAAAATCCAATATGCTTCGCGCTTCTACATCAAGGTTGTTTATACGTACTTTTCCTGTTGGCGACAAGCGTGTAATTGCAATGCCTTCGTCTCCTATCCGTATGTTTTTCAACGATGGTGAAATATCTACCGTGCTGTCAATGCTTTTGTTCAGCGACAATCGTTGCCATGTTTTTGCCCGAAGCGAGAAATACATTGCAATAATGCACAAAACTATTGTTGCAAAAACGGTAATATGTCCCGTCACTGTACTAATATTGTAGGCAAGAATAATTCCTGTAATAATAGCAGCGCCTCCTGCAATTCCCGCAAAACCGATTCCCGGCAATATAACAATTTCCGCTACCAAAAGCAGAACTCCCAAAATTATAAGTACTGTAACCGTTGTCATTTTATCTGATTATTTGTTTATTACTTCGTTAATATTTACATCTGTTATTCCGTTTGCAATAAGTTTTTCTCGTAAATCAATAGCCTGCTCAAAGGTAGTAAAATTTCCTATATTATAAATGATTTTGTTGCGGGAATTAATTATTTTAGAAATATCTTTTCCGTTCGCATATTTATTAACAAGTTGTATAACTTGTTTTTCATTGTTGTTTATGCCAACTGTTAGCCTGTAAATTTTATTAGATTCAATTTTGGCTGCAGGCGGTTTTTGCTTTGATTCTATTTTTTTTGCTTCGTTCAATGTTACTGTTTGCCGACTGTTCCATGCTGAAATAAAAATATCATTAAATCCCAATGTTTTCAATCGGTTTGCTGCCATTTCCGCATCTGTATATTTTCTGAACAGTCCGATATAATATCGTCTGTTGTTTTTGTGCAATTCTGTTGTTACAGGGCTGCAGTTTTTGAAAAAATCAGGTTCTATTTTTTTGCCGTCAGGCGCAGAAATAACATGTATTCTGTAAATCAACTCGTCGGGTAATGTATAATCGTGTATCATAATGGTTTGTTCATTGACTGTGAAGTTAAACATGTCCTGTTCCTCAGGTTGTCGAGTTGCAATTTCAATATGAGGCGACTGTCGCATGTTGTTATATGTTTTATTGCCGAAATTTCCCTTATCGGTTGCAGTTTCTTTTTTTACGGCATATTCAATATTTACTATTGATTTCAAATCATCGCTTAACACAGGTTGTATTTTTTCAGTGATAAATTCATATTCAGACTTGCTTATATATATTGACAGTTGACTGACGGTATGCTGCATATCAAACAATTCATTTTCTTTGTTCAATATTTGCTGTTCGATATTTTGATGTTTTGTATTTTCGGTATTATATATGTTTTCACGCAGACTGTCTAATGACTTCTGTATTTCGCTGAATTTATTATTGTAATATTGAGCGGCTTTCAGCATTTTTATATAATCGCCGTTATTTTTCAATTCTTCTATATTTACTTCAATATTATCATTTTTTGTGTTGTTGCTGTCAGCAGTAACATCGAGGTTTGCAAGTTGCTGCAATTTTTCATAATCTTCAATCGGTTTATATTCCGGATTTATAATTATTTCGGTTTTATATATGTAAATGTTTTCGCGGTCGCAGTTACGCGTTGAGGCAAAACATGCAAAATCATTATTATTATCGGGGATGTATAAAAAATCATCGTAAACGGATGACAGCGGAAATCCCAAATTTTCGGCTTGTTTCCATGTGTTTTTTTCTGTGTCAAAAGTACATTTGAACAAATCAAAACCGCCCATTCCGTAATGTCCGTTAGATGTAAAATAAAGAGTTTTTCCATCTTCCGAAATGCAGGGATATATTTCATCAAATTGTGTGTTTACTGTTGTTTCAAGCGCTTCGGGTTCGCTCCACAAAGTATCGTTGATGCGATGAATTTTATAAATATCCAAACCGTTTTTACCGTATTTGCCATAACTCGAAAAATAAATTACATCTGCATTTTTACTGTTTTGGACGGGATAAAAAACCGGAGGTAAATTATGTTTTCCTTTATCTGCATCCATTAGCATGGATTGTGCCGCAGGTGCAAAATATCCGTTAGGCAAACTGTCGTAACTGTTTATAAAATTATTGATGTTTACTTTTTGCTTGCCTGTTATTTTCGGTTTGAAGGTATAATTTACAAGATTACGGGAGTTTTCACAAACAGCAATCTGAACTTTTGCAGAATCTAAAATATCTGGTCTTACTGCATTTGAATTTATTATGGTTTTGCAAACATCTATTGCTTCGGCAAAACGGTACTCTCTGTGCAATCGTTTTGCCTGCTGCAATAATTGCACATATACATATGTATTGTTTTGCGGTTCGGGCAAAACTTCATTTTGTGCCGATGCGGGACAAAAAAACACAACAGTAAATATAGACAATAAATATATTTTCATTAAATATTTCCAAAACATTTGCAAAGTTAATAATTTTCCAAAACAAAATTTGATATAATAAGCAAAAAACAGGTTGCTGTTTTTATCTTGCTACAATACGCCACTTTATACTTTGTGAAATATATTTCAGAGTTGGAAATTTAACCTTTTTTTGTCTTAATTATTCAAATTTCAGAGGATTTAGGTACGTGATATTATCATACAATATATGGCGCTACCCCAAAAAAAAATATTTTATAAAAATAATAAACATCAGACAACAGGCAAAAAAGACAGACTGGCAGGTATCAATCATCAACTTTGGACAAAAAAAACTCCGAAGTCGAGTTTTTTTCTTCAACGTTTAAGAAAATAACTTCGAGTTTGAAGAAAATAACTTCGAGTTTGAAGAAAATAACTTCGAGTTTGAAGAAAATAACTTCGAGTTTTAAGAAAATAACTTCGAGTTCGAAGAAAATAACTTCTAGTTTGAAGAAAATAACTTCGAGTTTTAAGAAAATAACTTCTAGTTTGAAGAAAATAACTTCTAGTTTGAAGAAAATAACTTCTAGTTTGAAGAAAATAACTTCTAGTTTGAAGAAAATAACTTCGAGTTCGAAGAAAATAACTTCTAGTTTGAAGAAAATAACTTCTAGTTTGAAGAAAATAACTTCGAGTTTGAAGAAAATAACTTCGAGTTCGAAGAAAATAACTTCGAGTTTGAAGAAAATAACTTCGAGTTCGAAGAAAATAACTTCGAGTTTGAAGAAAATAACTTCGAGTTTGAAGAAAATAACTTCGAGTTTGAAGAAAATAACTTCAACGTTTAAGAAAATTACTTAAAGTTTTAACAAAATTACTTCAACGTTTAACAAAATTACTTCAACGTTTAACAAAATTACTTAAAGTTTTAACAAAATTACTTCAACGTTTAACAAAATTACTTAAAACTTGAGGCTGAAAGGTTAAAACTTTAGGATAAGGAATGAAAAATAAATAAGGTATAACAAACAAAACTTAATTTTGACCTGATTTTCCTTACAAAACTGCCACTTAACCGCAATAAATCAACAACGCTCCTTGCAATGATGCAGTGCGTTGTGCGGGCAAAATATTTTTTGCACCTGCATTATCATCAACTTAACGATTGATTATTGTCAAAAATGCCAGTTTTCGTCAGTTTTCACATTTGATGGCTTTGTTGTTGTATTTTTAGTCGGTTTATTAATATTAACTGTTTTGTTTACATGGATAGCGTTATAAATGTTTTTTGCTTCGGGCAATGCTTGTTGAATATCGGCTATTCGCGTTTCATCGGAAGGATGGGTGCTGAGAAATTCAGGTGTGGATGTTCCGCCGGCTTGCGCCATTCGCTGCCAAAATGGAACTGCCGCTTCTGGATTATATCCTGCAATTGCCATAAATATTAAACCTAAATGGTCGGCTTCAAGTTCCTGTTTTCTGCCAAAAGGCAGCATCACTCCGTATTGCGCTCCAAGTCCGTAAATCTGCTGGCTCAACGACTTCACCTTGTCTGATGTTCCGCTCAGCAATGAAGTTAACGCTTCTGCGCCGTATTCGGCAATAATTTGTTGAGACATTCTTTCGTTTGCATGTTTTGCGACTGCATGGGCAACTTCATGCCCAAGTACCACAGCCAAGCCCGTTTCATCATTCGTTACAGGTAATATTCCTGTATAAACCACAATTTTCCCGCCGGGCATGCAAAAGGCATTTACGTTTGCATCTTCTACAAGATTAAATTCCCATTCAAAACTTTTAAGCATGTCTTCCATGCCGTTAGACCTGTAATAATACTCAACGGCATCCGCAATATTTCTACCGACTTTTACAACCGTTGCGGTTGCGGTTTTATTGGTTGATTTTTTTGCTGTTTTCATATATTCGGCGTAGCTGTTCAAACTTAATGTTAAAACATCTGCATCAGGAACAAGTATTAATTGTTTGCGTCCTGTAATAGGTACGCTACTGCAGGCATAAATAAGCGCTGCTACGAACAGTAATAATGATATTTTTTTCATGTTTCGATTAATAATGATTATGTTAAAATTAAAATAACTTGCAAAAGTAGTCTTTATTTTAGTCAAACCAAATATTTATCACAAAATTCATGGCTACGCATATTCAAAATGATACTGCCGTAATTAACCGTATTCCTATATTGTGTTCTACATTTGTTTTATAAACTCTGAATCCCAATGTTATCGGATATGGCATCCGAAACCAGTATGCATCAAGCATCAAATCTGTTCCGAATGAATAAATATCAGCCTTTGTACTGTTTATATTTTGGGTTCGTGCAAAATCGTAAAACAAATTTGCCCGTATTCGTGTAATGTAAATTAATGAGCCTGCATTAACATCGGGATAGGCAACAGGAAACGTATAATCGGACGAAAACATGCACAGTTTTTTACTTGCCATGTTGTTGATTTCTCGCGGAAAATTATAAATGGAAGAATAAAAATATCGTTTTACATCCTGTTTTTGATATAATGCCGACAACTGTAATCCTTGATTAACAAACAGACCGGGAATATATGCGGTTATTTTTCCTCCGTAAATATTTCCGAAGTTTTCTGTGTCGAAAGGTGAATTTTTAAATTGAAAATTAAATATCAAGCCCCATTTCGGAAAAATATCTGTTTTCGATAGTCGTTTGTAAATATATGCATTTACACCGTATTCGGCAAGATTTGCTTTTTTCATTGATAAGTTGCTCGGCACAAAATATTTTGTGTTGCTTATCGAAAATATGATGTTTGGGATAATTCCTTTCACATATCGTGAATTTGAAAACATCAGCGGAATATAAGTTGTTGCTTCCATATTAAATCCTGTTTCGTTGCCTTTGCTTATGTTTCCATCGCGTATCAAAAAATTTTTGCCTCCGCCGTAATGTCCTTCGATGCTTATAACGGGAAACCAGCCTGTATATGTAAATCCTGCATGTATTGCCGAACTGTTGTTGCTATACGAATAGGCTAACATCGATGTTGCATTTCCAAGTAAATTTTGAGAAATAATTGTAGCTCCCAAGTTTAATTTGTCGTCATCATCTTTGTTGTTGTAAAACGAAGCAACAGTATTTTCGGGATTCATTCCCGCATAAAACGGCAGCCATGTACGTACTCGCAGCAAATTTGCCGTTTTGCCGTATTTTTTTGAAGCGTATTTTGGCTGATTTAGCAAATCTATTGTGTCAACAACAAAATTTTCCTGCATGGCAACAGTTTCGGCAAGTTCAAATTTATATGGCTGCGACCAGTTGATATGCTTATTTTCATCGAATACGATTTTTTTCTTTGCAAGTTTTAATCCGTTGCTGCAGTATTCGGAATATATCAAATCATTGTTTTTGTTATGACTGGCGGCTACAGCGCCAAATTCGGAATTTGTAAGGCGATGAATTTTTTTTGTTTCTGCCAGTATCAAATATAAATTATCGACTCCATCGAATCCCGAATTGAAAATAATATTTTCTCCATAAAAACTAATATTGGCTATGCCTGTAAATGATTTTTCAATAAGAACGTTCCATTGGTTACTGGCAATATCCAGCGTTTGCAGCGACAGACCATCGTCCGAAAGCAAACTTGCGGCAATCGTGTTGCCTTGTTCGTTTAGCGCCAAGGAAACAACCGCTGCATTTTTCGGAGTTTGTATTTCGTATATTTCTGTGAAATCTGTTTTATTCAGCATGCAAATAAAATTTTTGTCGTTAGTTGTATATTTTGCCGCAGCAATGGTTTCAGAACTGTTGTTGAAAGCAAGCGTACGATAGCGAGTTTGCGTCAAAGCGGTTTTAATTTGCTTTGATTTCAAATCGTAAAACCTGATGGTGTTGCTGCTTTTGGCAGTCCAGCGAATATCGGAAATGTTTTCAATCCAGTAAATTTTATTGTTGTCAAAATAAATTTTATCGTAATAATATCCGATATATGCAAGATGTTTTTCGTTGTAATTTTTATCAATAACGACAAGCGATGGAATATTTTTTAGCGTATGTTTTGCCGCAACAATATTTTCATCATCAATAAAATAAGGATAAAAATATTTAGTATAACTTTTTTCTTCATCTGTAATATGGGTTACATTTGCATCAGGTTTGCGATTTTCAGATGTCCATGATTTTTTTAGATATGCGAATGATTCGGTTTGAAGTTGTTTTAACGAAATATCTGTAATTTTTCGGAATCCGCGACCAAAAAACGGAATGGATTTTGTTTGTGAGCGTTCAAGCGTTTTTTTCCATACATCTTCGCCAAAACGTTTGCGGGCATAAGCGGTTTGAACATATCCGTAAGCATAGGCATCAGGAATAAAATTTTTATATGATCCATGCAGCCATTTATCGTATGAAAAATTTTTGTTTGACAGCAAATATGCTCTATATTCCGCCAAAAAAAACGGCATTCGTCCTCGTCCCGATTTTGACATCGATGTTTCTGAAAGTACAGCATCTCCTTCAAAAAACCAGTCGGGAACAATACCCGCCCATGCAACCGAAGTATAATCGCCAAACAGAAAGTGTGCAAATTTCAAAATACCTTTGGTATTGTATTTGCTGATTTGTATATAATGCCTAAATTCGTGCAGAGCAAGACTTTTAGCCCAAGGCGTTACATACAAACCGTTTATCGGCGCCGTCATAAAATCCATTTGGCGCGGAGCGAAACTTACCCATGCGTTTGAATTTAAGTCGTTATTGTGCAAAACTAAAGGTATCGTTTGTTTGTAGTAATTGTTGAGCGAACGCGGAACATGCTTATAAACCTTTTCCAAAATATTTGCATAGCGATAAGCGGTAGAATCAATTTCACGCGGATAAACAATTTTGAAATGAGATGTTTTTATTTGATTCCATTTTGTGGATGGCGGCTCGTCATAATTTTGAGCAAACGCTAAACCTGTTGTAAATACAAAATATAAAAGGCAGACAAATATTTTATGTTTAGCAGATAATAAATTTTTATTTACATTTTTAATGTTTTCCATAATATTTTATAAGGGAGCATTTATGTTACGGCTTTCAAGCTCAAATCCAAACTTTTTATTTGATGTGTAAGAGCGCCAACCGAAATAAAGTCAACTCCACATTCGGCATAATCGCGCAGGTTTTCTATTGTTATTCCTCCCGATGATTCTGTTTTGTATTTTCCATCAATTAATTTCACAGCCTGAATAGTTGTTTTTATATCAAAATTATCAAGCATGATTATATCTATTCCGCCGATTTGCATAATTTTTTTTATATCATCAATACTGCGAGCTTCAACTTCAATTTTCAGCGAGAGATTTTTTAGTCTCAAATAATTTTGCGCTTTTATTATTGCATTATCAATTCCTCCCGCAAAGTCAATATGATTGTCTTTTAACATTATCATATCAAATAAACCCATTCTGTGATTTTCGCCGCCGCCGATTTTTACGGCAAGTTTGTCAAGCGCTCTCATTCCGGGAGTAGTTTTGCGAGTATCAAGTATTTTTGTTTTCAATCCTTCGAGCCGTTTCACATAAATCGATGTTTGTGTGGCAATTCCGCTCATGTGTTGCATTACATTCAGAACCAATCGTTCCGACTGCAAAAGCGACCGAATTTTTCCTTCTGCCAGAAAGGCTATATCGCCGAATTTGATTCTGTCGCCATCGTGCAACTGCTGTTCAACAATTTTTATATTTTGGTCAATACGTTTAAAAATTTGTTTGGCGATTTCAATTCCTGCTATTATTCCGTCCTGTTTTATAAGCAATTTCATTTTGCCGCTTGCATCAAACGGGATAGTTGCTAAGGATGAATGGTCTCCATCGCCAATGTCTTCTTTTATTAATAACGAAATTAAATCGTCGATAAATTCTTGATATTTCATCTATTTAAATATATTTTATATTTTGAGCATCGTGCAAAGGTATAAATTTTGAAGTAAAAAGCCTGTGATATATTATTTTTCTATTTTAATTTGAGTTATATAAATTTCACTTTCGTTTTCCTGTTTGGCATATATTGTTACTCTAAAAACTTCGTCAGCCTGAGTTATATATGCTCCGATTAAATATATTCTTCCGTTTTTTTCTGTTTTTTGATGTCGTATTTCAAATTCTTTTGGTTTGTAATTTACAAAAAAATCTTTGAAAATTATTGTTAATTGCGATCGGCTGTAAAAATTAGTTTTACCCATTATGTTGCAATTAACGTTGTTGCCGAAACATGTAGAAAGCGTTGCTGCATTGCCTGTTGAGAAGTTTTCTCTGATAAAAGAATACATATCAACCTGAGCAAGGCTCATAGAACTCGCAAAAAAAAATATAAAAATTATGTTTGATATTTTCTCCATTAAACTTAATTTTACAGCCGTAAAAGTGATAATAATTGTAACAAAAATAATGCCAAAAAAACATAAGCATTTATTTTGTTTATAGATATACAAAAACATAAATGAAAATATTATTAATAGTTGTAGGAAAAACAAATTTTGAATGGCTGTCGCAGGCAGTTGAAATGTATTCGAAACGCATTAAAAAATATGTAAATTTTGATATAAAATATATTTCGGATGTAAAAAACACAAAAAACATGACATCTGAAATTCAAAAAAACAAAGAAGGCGAATTGATTATGTTGCAGCTTGCTGCCAAAGACAATGTTGTTTTACTTGATGAGCGAGGCGAGAATTTTTCGTCGGTTCAGTTTTCCTGTTTTATAAGCGATAAAATAATGTCGTCAACAAAATCGCTTGTGTTTGTAATTGGCGGCGCTTACGGATTTGCGCAGGATGTTTACAAACGCGCCGATTCAAAATTATCATTATCAAAAATGACTTTTTCGCATCAGTTGGTGCGGCTTGTTTTTGCAGAGCAACTTTATCGCGCGTTCACCATAATCAACGGCGAGCCTTATCATCATGAATAATATTTAATGTATTGGCGGATACGCAACAGGTTTTGACTGTCATACTGTTGTTCAGTAAGGTAAGTTGATAATTTTATTATATAATTAATAATCATAAATATACAAAATAAATTCCAGCCTATCAACTGATTTGTAATTATTTATCAACAAAACTAAATGAATTTAAACAATTCTAAGTTACAGATAAATTTAGAGACTTTTGCAAAACACTATTTTAGAGGCAAACAAATATATGCAATTATCTTGTTTCCTAATTGTTGTTAATTCAATATTTTCAGACTTTAAGGGTTTTACAAAAGTTTCAGTATAGTTGTGCAACACAAAATAGAAGCAGATTGTTCTCATTGTAAAACCCATCCAACAGAATTTTCAATTCTGTTGGATGGGTTATTTGCAATAAATGGTAATTTTAATTTGTGATGATACTTATTGTTGCCGTTAAAGTTTAATTGCTATTTGCGTAAATGAATGTGGCGGGAAGGCGTAAGTCAGCTTGCTTCCGTTCAGTTTTGCCGTTTCCGTTTTGGGCGGATATTCTTTTTGCTTGTCGGATGTGAATACATTTCCCAGTTCGCCAACAATGGTACTTACCTGAGCCTCTTTGCCTGCAAACGGTGCGCCTATATTGGTTATATTGGTTGCAATAGCTTTGTCCTGATGACGGTTTACTACGTTTACATATACGGTTTTTCCATCTTCCGACAATACTGCTGTTACATCCAGATAGGGAATATTCGAGAATTTGGCTGTGCTAAACGTGTCGCATTGCGTATATACATCTATTGATTTGCCTATACAATTATTGGTAAAAAGTTTGAATGTATAAAATATTGGCGATTTGTATATTTCGCCGGTTTTAAAATCGTTTGACAGTAGCGAAGTCATCATCGTATAGTTTGCCATTTTTACAAAATCGGCGTGGCGTATAAAGGAGTTAAGACAGGTTGCGTTTGCCAGCGCTCCGCGAATATCAAATCCCATTGCCGCCCATTCATCCACCGACAGCATAAGCGGTTTTTTGTCAGGATACAACGCTTTGATAACGTTTACCTGCGCCTGTGTGGTGGTTATTTTTTCTTCCAAATCCATAGCGCCTTCGCCCATGTAGCTGTAGTAGTCATTGCGTTTGTCTTCTGGCACTCCGTCATGCCAATAGCGATGTATCGAAATATAGTCGGCTATTCCTGTGAAGGCAGTAATTATTTTGCGATTCCATTCGAGCCAGATTCCTGTAGATTCGTAATAAGATGAGCCGTTGGCAATAAGTTTGACAGACTTGTCCACATTTTTGAGCGCTTTGGCGGTTTCTAATCCTATTTTGCAATAGTCTTCTGCGTTTTTGTAGCCGTTTATCCATGGAGAGCCGTCTAATTCGTTGCCTATGCACCAGTATTTTACATTGAATGGTTCGGGGTTGCCGTATTTTACGCGCAGGTCAGAAAAATAAGTACCGTTTTTCACGTTGCAGTATTCAATCCAGAAGCGTGCGTTGTCAATGCTGCCCAGCCCAAGGTTGAGGCATATTACGTTTTCGCTGCCTATGGAGCGGTTCAGTTTCACCCATTCGTCAGTGCCTACGAGGTTTGGGTCGTATCCGCCCCATGCAAGGTCTTTGCGTACGGGGCGCGTTTCTTTGGGCCCGATACCGTCTTGCCAGTTGTAGGTGGAAATGTAATTACCTCCGGGCCAGCGCATGTTGGTTATTTTCAACTCGCGCATAGCGTCAATATAGGTAGTGATAAATCCGTCTGCATTTGCCAACGGCGATGATGGGTCATACAATGTTCCGTACAAACTGTTGCGTATTGGCTGCTCGGTGGAGCTACCGATAGGTTCCATAAAGACTCCATAAATATTGGGGTCTATATCTCCGATAATACGTTCGGTATTAATGGTGATAGAAGCGGTTTGCGCCATTAATGATAATGGCAGTAAAATTAAAATAATTGAAATAAATCGTTTCATTTTTTATAATTTTGATGTTTTTATAAATTCAAATTTTATTTTGTACTTTTTTTAAGTAACAAAGATAGTGTTTAGATATTTTATTTTTTATTTTTATTAATAAAACGCCACCCAAACCATTATTAATATGTATTGGGTGGCGTATTAAAATTAATTTGCCGAATTGCCATGCATATTCGGATTTGTTTGTAATTCATTTGTAGGTATTGGCAGGCGCAAATGTTTGTTGTAATCGAACGGTATGCTACCTGCTATGTTTGTTTGTTCTATTTGCATTTTGAATTTATCATTAAGCGAATTTAGAATTATGTTCTTATCGGGATCTGTAGGATTATTGTACCAGCGCATTAAGTTGAAAAAACGCCAGCCTTCCATAAACAATTCTACCGAGTATTCGTGTTTGAGTAAACGACGAACGGTGTTTATCTGTAATCCGGGTATAACAGTAGTCCCGCTACCATCTTTCACCTCGCCCAAAACAGGCGCTGCTGCAATAAGATTTTCGCCTGTGGGCAATGTTCCTTGTCCTGTAGCATAGAACATGTGCGCATCTGCTGCGGTAGGATTGGTCATCTGATTGTTGGCGCGTGAGCGAACCTTGTTGATATATGTTAGAGCCGTAGGTTCGTCTCCTGTTTCAAGACAACATTCGGCATACATCAACAATACATCTGAATAACGAATAATGCGGTCGTTTGCTCCGCCACGCATCATATCAAAACCGTCATAATCGGCTCCGTTTTTGCGAGTGCCGAGGTATTTGCCGCGCCATGTTACACGTTCGTCTCCTTCAGTAGCGATTAATTGGTTGTAATCAACCCAAACGCCGCTTTTTCTGAATTTTGCTCCGTTTGGAATCCAAAGTCCTTGGAATGCGCGTGCATCAATGATAGTACCGTTTGCATCACGTTCAAATTCGTTGTACAGCGATAATGAAGGCATAAGATTCCACCAGCCGATAGGGTCTGGAACGGTCATACATACTTGCCGCCATGTATTTTGTCCTCCGCCTACAAAATCTATAGGCACATTGAAAGGAGCATCTGCACTTCTTGTGAATTGAATTTCAAAAAGAGATTCTCTATTGTTTTCGTTATCTTCCGAAGCATTGTCTCTGTAATTGTTAACTAATCCGTATTCATCCGATTCAATAATTTTCCACAAAACCTTTTTTGCTTCATCCCATTCAGCCGAGCCTGCGCTTGCCGAGCCATCGAGAATGGGACGCCCCATGTAAACTTTGGCAAGCATTGCCTGTGCAGCGCCTTTGGTTGCGCGTCCTATATTACTTGCGGCTGCATAAATTTCCGAACGCAAGGGCAATAGGTCTTCGGCTTGCTTAAAGTCCTCTACCATTCTTTGATATATCACACCTTTTTCTGCTGGCATAGCATAATAATCGCTGCTGGTTACCGAGTAATCGCGGTCGGGTATTTCATCTCCAAAAAAGAACGTGAGATAGAAGCGACTGAATCCTCTCAAAAAATATGCTTCGCCCAGCAAACGGTTGTATAAAGCCTTGTCTTCAGGCTTGTTAAGATCAAAAGCATTGCCCTGATTTTCTGTCAATCTTTCCAGCGCTACATTGGCTGTATATTGAATTGTATAAAAATCGCCGAATGCCGACCCAACGGCAGCATGTTCTGCGCCATTAGTATAACCTGCTAATTGGACTACGGTAGGGTCGCCGGCAGATGCTTTAAATGTAAAAATGCCTTCATCGCTGCGCGCGTTCAGTATATAGGGCATGTCGCGTCCCCACATGTTAAGTCCTTGCATAATACCATATATACCGTTTACGGCATATACCAAATGCTCTTGTGTGTTATAATAGGATTGTATAACATCTGTATCGGGATTTAGATAATCCATATTAGGTTCGCAGGATGTTAGATTTATCATTATTATTCCCGAAATTATAAATGTAAATATTTTTTTCATATCTGTAAAGATTAAAATGATTAATTAAAATGTTAATTGTAAGCCTGCAAAAAATTCACGCTGACTCCAGTATGTACCTGTAAAATCATAAAATTGTCCATCAACACCTCTGTCCAAAGTATTGCCGCCGTTAGGCACTTGCGGGTCAAACATTGAATAATCTGTAATGGTAAACGGATTTTTCACGCCTGCATATATTCTGATACTTTCAATTTTCAGTTTTGACAGCAAGTTTTTAGGCAAAGTATATCCCAGCGTAATATTATTACAACGTAAATATGAAGCATTTTCGACAAAATAATCGCTTGCTTTCGTAGAATTGCCATTTGGGTCTCCGTTCACAATACGCGGAATGGATGTGTTGGTATTTGCTGGAAGAGTAATTGTTTCTCCTCCTGATGTTGTAAAGGTTACGGCTTTGGCGCGGAAGGCATTTTTAATATCTGCCATTTGATTGTGTACGGCTTTTCCTGCCAGCAATGTTTGTTTCCAATTATTGTAAACTTCTATTCCCAAATCGCCCTGCAAAAGCATTGAAAAATCGAAACCTTTGTATTGCAGGTATATGTTTAATCCAACCGAAATATCGGGAATTGACGAGCCTATATATGTTCTATCGCCATCGCCTATACGTCCGTTTCCATCCAAATCAAGGTATTTAAGATCGCCTGCGGCAGCAGACTCTTGAATACGTAGCCCTTGTGCATTTACGTAATTTGCCGCTTCTTCGTCTGTTTGGAATATTCCGTCTGTTTTCAATCCCCAGAATTGTGCAACGGGCAGTCCTACGGCGGTTCGGGTAACGTTATCTGCAGTAAGCCTTGTTGAGCCGCCCAAAAGGAAAGCTGTATGTCCAAGATCGGTAACTTTGTTTCGGTAGAACGAAAAATTTGGTGAAACAGAGTAAACCAAATCACCTATATTATCTCTCCACGTTCCCTGTAATTCTAAACCCCAATTTGTCATACTGCCAACGTTCATCATAACTGATGGGTTTGAAAAATAGGCGCTGTTTCCCACGCTTAATGGTAACTGCACATTAAGCAACATGTCTGACACTTGACGGTTATAATAATCAAAAGTTACTGTCAGTTTATGGTTCAAAGCGCTAAGGTCGAAACCGAAACCTGCGTCTCTGGTTGTTTCCCAGCTAAGTTTGCTGTTGGTGAGTGTTGCCGGACGTGGAGCAGGATAATTGCTGTCTCCCATATTCTCGGTTTGATGTCCGAATGTATAGAAATATCCAACAGTACTTACTACCGCCTGATAATCGTAGTTGCCTACAGCGCCAGCGCTACCTATCCAACCAAGCGTAGCCCGCAGTTTGAGGCTGTTAAGCCAGCTTGATGTAAGTTCTTTCATCCATGGCTCGTCGCTTATTCTCCATCCTAATGAGAACGATGGAAAATATCCCCAACGCCTGCCGGGTGCAAATTTTGAACTTTCATCTGCGCGGAAATTGGCTGTAAGCAAATATTTGCCGGCATACGAATACATTACTCTTGCAAGCACAGAATAGTAGGCGTTTTCTGATTTTGACCCTGCGGATGTTACATTAGTTTGAAATTTGTTTTCAACTCCAAAATCCGTCATTTCCATACTGCGTCCCGAAAAGTTTTTATTATACATGCTGAATGTTTCGCTCGTAACGCCTACAACGCCAGCAATTGAATGTAATCCAAATTTTTTGTCGAATGAAAGTAGCGCTTCATACATTTCGCGGTCGAAACCGGTGTTGGTTGTTTCTAAAAGATTGTACTCTTGAATTCCGCCGCCGCCGCCAGTTGCAAGTTCATATTTCGGACGAAAATGTTGCGAATCCGCCCTATTCATTGCATTTGTATAAGTTAATTTCAATTTCAGCCAGTCCACTATCTTCACTTCTCCGAAAATGTTGCCCATAACGCTTAAATTTTGCGATTTTGTTCTGTCTTCGTGAATAAAAAATGCCTGATTAGGTATATCAAGCCCGTCAATGTCGCCTGTTTGATAGTAACCGCGATTTTTGTCTATTTTGCTTTCGTCATATACAGGTTCGTTGGGCGGTAATTGCAAAGTATTTTGTAATGATGCCATTGATGTGGTATGGCTTCTATTGTGTCCCACTTGCACACGTCCGCCGTAAGTAAACCGCCCGTGTGTACCCTGCACTACGGCATATACATTTTTATCTTTGCTGTCGCGCGGAATATTTTGCCGTTTGTCGGCTCTTAATGATGCTCCAAAGCGATAATTTACCAATTCGCTACCGCCGCCTATTGCTAAATCGTAGTTTTGATAAAAATTTGGAAAGAAATATTCGTCCCACCAATCGGTTTGAGCCATAGGAGCGCTTGGTCTGGCGTTGTTTATGGGTACTGGATCTCTCCATGTTCCGTTAGCCTGTGCTTCAGACGTGGAGCCATTGTAAAACAATTCATTTACATATACCCCATAGTCGTAGGCGTTGAGCATTTCAATCTTTTTGGCTGGCGAACCTGTACCCACGTACATATTGAAATCTATTCTTGGCGTGCCTAAATGCCCTTTTTTTGTGGTAACAATAATCACTCCGTTTGCGCCACGCACGCCGTAAATAGCCGCCGATGCAGCATCTTTCAATACCTGAATGGTTTCAATTTCGTTGTCGCTGGGAACAGCGCCATCTATAATTCCATCAACAACCCAAAGGGGATCCGTATTCCCTGTGATGGAACTTGTGCCGCGAATACGAATTTTCCCGCCTGACACATTCACCCCTGCAACATTACCCTGCAAAGCGTTTTCAATACCTCCGGGAACTTTCAATACTTCGGCTGCGTTTAGCGTTGAAATAGCTGACGTCAAATCCGCCTTGCGCTGAGTACCATAGCCAACTACTACAGTCTGCTCCAGCTCTTGAACGTCTTCTTGCATGGTAACATTAATAATGCTTCGCTCGCCAACTGTTTCGTTTACCGTGGCATAACCAATGAAAGAAAACGCAAGTACGGAATTTCTATCAACCGCCGTAATTGTGTAATTTCCATTGTTATCGGTCATTGCATACATATTGGTTGCTTGCACCAATACGGTTACTCCTGCCAAAGGTTCGTTGTTAACGGTTACCACTTGCCCTTTGACTGTTATTCCGCCTGTTTGAGCCAACAAACAGTAAGGAATAAGAAACATCATGCAGAAAACTGTTCTTAACAGTTTGTTTAGTCTGCCTTTTTTTAATTGAATTGAATTCATGTCTGT
>JAISNL010000168.1 GCA_031276235.1 Prevotellaceae bacterium
GGGTTGGGCAAACAGGGCATATGTCGCCTGAAAATAAAAATAAAACAGCATCCCTTTTGAGACAGCCCCCAAACAATGATTATATTTTCAATAAATTTAATGAATAATATCAATAACAAACCGTTTGAAAAACATTGAAAAGATTATTTTTCCATCTTTCTGTCAAGATATTCCTGCGCTTTTCGCCGCTGAATTTCATCTTTAACAGTTCTATGCACACAAACTTTGTTTACTGGATTAAAACAAGTACCCAACGCCTTTGCCAATACTATGGCTATTGGTATTCCTATAATGATAACTGTCAAAAATACTATTTCCATAATCATTACTGCCGCTAATAATAATCCGAACGGAAAATAAATAATTCGAATGATATAACCGTATATTTCCCAAGCCTGATTTTGTTCAACATGCATGGTATTTTTGCTTATCATTGAATGAGAATAAGGCGACAGCAAAAATTTTGATAATTGAATCAATCCTAAACCGATTGGAGAGGCTATTACTGTCAATACAAGTAATGTACCAAATAAAAAAATAATAGCTGCCAACAAAAAACCACAAAGTGGAATATGCCAAATAATATTACCTAATGTTCTCATTTTTTAAATATTGTATTAATTTATATCAAATAATTTAAGTTTAATCTAATTTAAGGTTAAAGATAAATTTTATATTCTGCAAAGTTGCAAAATTATAAAATTTTCCAAAGGAATGAACGAAAAAATAAAATAATTTGTTTTTTTATTTCCATAACTGTCGCGCAGTTTATGCTTTTGGTATATATAATCATAACAGTATTATAAGTCTGTTTTGGATTTACAGATGATTCCATTTTCTATAGCAGAAAAGGTATCGCCAAAAACCGCCGCAAAAGTAATAATGAAATTTAATGTAATAAATGTCCGTATGATTTTTGATTAAACCTGAAGCGTCATATCATAAGTTATTTATTCGTTGACAGGCTCGCAGATCCAAGTGATGTTTACTCTACATTGTTTCTTTTATCAGTGAATATGAATATGGCACTAATTTTTCCAGTCGCATCCGAACCTCATCGCTTACATATTCGGATGAAAAGGGGACAATAACCGTATTAATATCTTCCGTTCCGGGATTGCGCCCGTATTTGAATTCATACGACAGCGAACCGTCTTCGTTCAATTTGTCATCCGCAAGTTCAGGCGAAGGAATGGAAATATAAGCATAAACTTTTCCTTTTGCAGTTTGCGATGATAATTGTTTGTCGTTTTTAAGCGCCTCGTAACATTCTTTTGCCGTGAACAGCGCAGGGTCGATAAATTCAAAATCTTCGGCAATAAGATTTTTGTAGATATATTCTCCGTTTTTGGTATAATTTCTCAATTCTGATATAACATCGTTGAGCGTATTCAAAAGATAGGGATAATGCGTGCAGCCGAGAATTATGCGTTTTATGGGAATTTTATTTCCGCTTAAGCGATATTTTTCGATTAATGACACCAAATGAAAACGGGCATAATTTTCAGATGAATTTAGCTGCACGTACAGCAAACTGTCGCCGCTTTGCTGCGTAAACAGCGCTCCGTTTGCCGTATCAAAATTGTAAACATCCATCAAATACGCTTTGACAGAGTTTTCTTCGTTGCCGCATTTCGGACCTCTGTAATTGTCGCACATTGCTGTTAAACTGCGGTCGGTATAATCTTTTTCGCCATCCACCGATTCTGCAAATCCCAAGCCCGACTGATTTACTACGATTATATTTCCTTTAAATCCCAGTTCATTTTTTGTTTTCAGGATTGTTTTTTCGTAAGCGCAGGAAGCGATTGTTCCGGCGGTAGCCAATACTCCTATGGCGTAGTCGGCGTTTCGGTCGAGCGGCAATAAGGTGGCATTTACTCCAGCGTTAATCACTCCGATAACATGAATATTTGCGCCGCTTTTTTCCAATAATGCGGAAATATCGTTCAATCCGTAAGCCGTTGCCGTATTGCATGCTATAACTATTATTTTTGACGGTTTGTCTTTCAGCAGAAACAAAGCATCTTTTATAATCAATTCGCGCAGATATTCTGTTTTGTTTTCCTGCGAATAATTTCCGTAAGGCATGTTTGCAATATCGCCCAGATAATTAAAGTTTTCATTTATAAAATCGGGAATACCGTCAGCCTGCATTTCGCCTGTGGCATTATTATATTCATCGCAAACGATCAATTTTTCCAAAACAGTCAATCCGCCCGTTCCCGAATCGAAAATACCTATGGCAAGCGATTTTCTTTCTTTTGGATATTTGCCGAAATCTGTATAAAACACAGAAGCCGTATCCGACAAAATTTTTGAAACAACAGGTATTTCGGTTGACTTTTCTTTTGTTTTTGAATTGCACGATGGCAGCAAAAACAGCGCCGTTGAAATACAAATATAAACAGCCGCAGTTTTTATTCGAAGTTTTAATTGATAAATCATATATTTATATATTTAAATATTAATAAATTACAAACGTTGCAGTGTAAAATTATTTTGTTGCGGTTACAGCAATCGTTTTTTTGCCTGTTAAACCGTGAAAAAATTATTTTCAGCAAAAGTAATATTGAATTTCCTGTTAAACAAATTTTATTTAATTTTGTGATAATATTAAACTATAATCCATTATATTATGAATAATCTGTTTTCTCGAAATAAAATAAATATTGATATCGAAACTCACTGTCATATTTTGCCTGCGACAGGCTGCGATCCTGAATTTACAAATCAGGCGCTGGATGTACTTGTGATTTTTCAATCTTATGGAGTAAATACCGTATATGCAACGCCTCACGTGCGGTTGACGCGCCCGTCGAATACGCATGAATCAATACTGAAACGGGCTGAAGTTTTCAAAAAACAGGTTGCCGAAAACAAAATAAAAGTAAAACTTGAAATTGCCGCCGAATACTATGCAGATGATGGCTTGAGCGATTTGATTGACAGTGGAAATCTGCTTACATATCCGCAGTCGCACGTACTTATTGAGTTGCCTTTGCGCAGCAAACCCGATAATTTGGACGATATTATAAAAAAACTTTGTGCAAAAGGCTACAAACCTGTTATTGCTCATCCTGAATTGCATCATTATTTGAGGTATGACTGGCAAATGATTGCCGATTTGAAAGAACAGGGCTGCCTGTTTCAGATAAATTTGATAAACATGGCAGGATATTTTGGCGAAGATGTTGTGATTGCAGCCGAAAATCTGCTTCGTTCCAAAACTTATGATTTGGCAGGCACGGGAGCGCATTCTCGCGAACAGTTACAATTGATTAACGAACAGGTTTTGCAAAACAGAAATTACGTTACACTGCTGCGCAATGCAAATTTCAAAAACAAAATGTTTTCGTACAGAAATTGTTAAAAGGAAACTGCTGTGTTTTATTCTGCAGGCTTTGTTTACGTATATATACATAATTAAAAATAAGCCAAATAGACAGTGAATTTGCATTTTTGCTCTGCGGTAAATTATTTCATATAAATTCTTATACAAATATATATTGTCAAAATTTGCTCATATTAAATAAAAAACAACTAAATTTGTAAAAAAATCATAAATTTTAATCTTATGTTAGTAATAGGTATAGCAGGAGGCACAGGTAGCGGGAAAACCACAGTAGTAAGAAGAATCACCGAACTTTTTCCACGCGGCGATGTTTCCATCATTCCGCAGGATTCGTATTACAAAGACAGCAGTCATATTCCTGTAGCAGAACGGCAAAATATAAATTTTGACCATCCGAATGCATTCGATTTCGACTTGCTGGTGAAGCATGTCAAAATGCTTAAACAAGGAATATCAATAGAACAGCCTGTTTATTCATATCTTACCTGTACGCGTTTAAACGAAACGGTGCATGTAAAAGCGCAGCCGGTAATAATCATCGAAGGTATTCTGATTTATACTCATCCCGAACTGTGCAAAGAAATGAATATAAAAATATTTGTTGATGCCGACCCCGACGACAGGCTTATCCGCGTCATCGCACGAGATGTTGCAGAGCGCGACCGCACCGTTGAAAAAGTAATAGAACGATATACAAAAATATTGAAACCTATGCACTTGCAGTTCATAGAACCATCCAAACGATATGCCGACATTATAATACCGCAGGGCGGACACAACGAAGTGGCTATTGGCATTTTGAAAACAACGATTGAAAAAGCATTACAGAAAAGATGAAAATTAATACGGAAGATATTCTGTTTCTTGATATTGAAACAGTTCCACAATATAAATATTTGAGCGATGTTCCCGAAAATATTCGTAATTTGTGGATAAAAAAAATGTCAACCCAAATAAAGCCCGACGAAGATGCCGAACAGATTTATCAACGAGCGGGTATTTGGGCTGAATTTGGCAAAATTGTTTGCATATCGGCTGGATTCATTTATAAAAGGAACGATAAAAACATATTCAGAATAAAATCATTTTACGGAGATGACGAAAAGAAACTGCTGTCCGAATTTAATGAAAATCTGGAAAAATTTTCGGAAATACGCAAACACAACATCAGGCTTTGCGCTCACAACGGCAAAGAGTTTGACTTTCCATATATAGCACGCCGAATGTTGATAAACGAAATAAAATTGCCAAAAATATTGAATGTCGGCGGCAAAAAACCATGGGAAGTGCCTTTTCTGGATACTATGGAACTTTGGCGTTTCGGCGATTACAAAAACTATACATCGCTTAATCTTTTGGCAACGCTGTTTAATATAGAATCGCCGAAAGATGACATTGACGGCTCGATGGTTGCAGATGTTTATTACAATCACGGCGATATTAAGCGAATTGCATGTTATTGCGAAAAAGATGTACTGACCGTTGCCCTGCTTTATCTTCGGCTAAACCAGACAAACATGGAACTGACAATAAATATTTAGTCGCTTATAACAAATCAATTTTACGGTATTGAAAAAACGAATATTTGGAAACAGCGGCGGAAAAAATTACATGGTAAATATTTTCTCATCAAATGAAGCAAACTTTTTAATGTGTTGACAATGGGCAGGCAACTATACAGTAGAAGTATCGCTAAAAAACTGTAAAATTACGTTATGTTTTACGAAAAGATTTAAAAAATTATATAAATTTATATTACCTTTGGCAGTTTATAATGCAAAATGAAAAATCTTTTTACAAAAAGGCAATACGATAATCTCAACAGATATTTGCAATCGGCAAAAAATGTAACCATTATTATTCACACAAATCCGGATGGAGATGCTATCGGATCATCGGTTGCTTTGTCATATATTCTCGAACAGTTGCATATTAAATCCAATGTGATTGTTTCAAACGATTTCCCCGAATTTCTGCGCTGGATAGAAGGAAGCGACAAAATTATCGTTTATGCAAAAAACAGACACGAAGCGAGAACTGCAATAAAAAATGCAGATGTTATTTTTTGTTTGGATTTTAATTCGCTTGCCCGTATTGAAATACTTGAAAAAATTGTGCGAGAAACAACCGCTCCGCGTATTCTTATCGACCATCATATTGAGCCGGCAGATGATTTCGATTTGAAGTTTTCATATTATCCCATAAGTTCTACATCCGAGCTGGTTTATAGAATAGGAACAAAATTGCTCGGCACAAAACTTTTGCCTGAAAACATTGCCGAAGCTTTGTTTTGCGGCATGATGACCGACAGCGGCGCATTTTCTCACAGTTCGTCATATTCCGATTTTTTCAGAATTATTGCAAATCTTTTGGATTGCGGCATCAAAAAAGATAAAATAACACATTTGGTTTATGATAATTTTACCGAAAGTCGAATGAAACTGCTTGGATACGCTTTATCCAAAATGACAGTATTGCACGAATATCGCGCGGCATATATCACGCTTTCGCAAGATGATTTGAAAAGATTTAATTTTCAAATAGGCGACACCGAAGGATTTGTAAATTATCCGCTTTCGATAAAAGGAATTGTATTGTCGCTGCTGCTGGTCGAAAAAGACGATCATATAAAAATGTCGATACGTTCGCAAGGCAACTTTGATGTTAACGAAATGGCACGCAGACATTTTTATGGCGGAGGACATTTTAATGCCGCAGGCGGAAAGATGCTGTGCAAATATAAAGATTGTGAAGACGAACTCAAAAAAATCATTAAAGATTATGAAGAAAAATTATTTAACGCTTAACGTAATATTATTTGTTTGGACTTTGGCTGCAGCCTGTAGCGGTAATGATACAGCCACCGACAGTCGGCAGCCGCAAAATGCGGTAAATATTCGTGAAAATATAGAAAAAGTAAATAAAATTCTGGTAGAAAAAGACAAAGACAGAATAAAATCATTTTTGCAGCGGCACAAGTTGCAGGCAACATTTGATGATACAGGATTCTGGTTTGCAGAAATAGAAAAAGGAAACGGCGTTAAAATTCAGAACGGAACAATGGTTGCATTAAAATGCACAATAAATTTACTGGATGGAACGCCGTGCTATACATACGATGAAAGCAACCCGCTGATATTTATTGTTGGCAAAAGCAACGAACTTTCGGAAACGACAAATATGCAAAATGCCGTTTCGGGTTTGCACAGCGCGCTTCTTCTTGCCGAAGACCAGTCGCGTTGCGTTTTCGTTTTTCCGCCGCATCTGGCTCACGGCATTACAGGCGATGGAAACAATATTCCACCGCGCTCTGTGCTTGTGTATGACGTTAAAGTTTTGGAGGTACAATGAAAAATCAAATGAAACAATACTCAATAAAAATAATAACATTACAGGCATTTATTTTTGCCATGGTAATGTTTGCCGCATGTTCCAACGAAGAAACTGTGGTGAATGTAGAAGACAGATTAATATCGACTTTTTATAATAATGCAATTTCAGATACCACAGGATATATCAATGTTGCAGATTCGACAATTACTGATGGCGTTATTAAACTTTCGCTCAATATCGGTAATATCAACAATAAAACAGAACCGGGCGATTCTGTATATTTTTATTATACAGGCGCTGTGTTAAACTCAACAAACGTTAACAATTATCTAAATACAGCAAACGTGTTTACCACGAATATAGATTCAATAGCCATTAAATGCGGTTTGGATGGAATGACAGGAAAAGGCGTAGAAAAAGGCATTGCAGGAAAAAATCATTACATAAAAGGTTTGGATACAGGCTTAACAATGATGAATGAATATGAAAATGCCTTGATAATATTCCCTTCGCATCTGGCTTATGGCGGCAATCCTGTGGGAGCAGTACCTGCTAATTCACCGTTAATTTTTCAAATTATTATTACCAAAATAAAAAAGAATTAATACATTTGTAACTCAAAAAAAATAAAAACATGAAGAAATTAATTTGTTTACTAATACTGACATCAAGCTTGCTGGCATCATGCGCAAAAGAAGAAAGCGAATCGATTGAAGCAGTTCAGGACAGGCTGCTGCAATCTTACATTTCAGTTGTACATCAGGATACGCTCAACCCGACAGCGTTGGGTTATTATATAATTCAAATAGACGAAGGCACAGGCGCAACGCCAAAAAAAGGAGAATGGGTAAAATGGGAACAGACACAGCGTATGCTCGATGAAACAGTAATTTCGGTAACCGAAAAAAATCAGGCAATACAGTACGGACTGTTCGATTCTAACATGCAAACCACGCATTATGTGCCACATTATAATCTTCTCGACGAAGCCTATATTTCCAGATGTCTGGCAGATGCGTTCCCCAATATGAAAGAAGGCTCAAAATATCGCATCATAGCGCCGCCGCGGCTGTTGAATACATCAAGTTCGCAAAGCCAGCAATCAAGTTATGCAAGTTATATTCTCGATGTTACACTGCGCGAAGTGATTCCAAGCCCGCAGGATTATGAATTTGACCAAGTGTTGACATATCGCGGCATGTATTACCCCGAAATAACAGATTCGATAAAATACGGAATGTATTACAAAGCCACATACATAGCCCCCGATACGGTTTGGACAACAGATGAAAACGGAGACCCTGTAGCCAAAGCAAAAGACACAATAAGCGCAACTGACGGACGCACGGTTTACGTAACCTATGTAGGACGTTTCCTTGATGGATTTGTTTTTGATACAAACATTATAGATACGGCAAAAAAACACAACATATACGACCCGAGCAGAAGTTACGATACATTATCGTTTGCCATAGGCGGAGGAAATACAGTGTACGGTTTCGACAAAATAGTGCAGCAACTCAAAACAGGAGACGCAGGACTGGGATTTTTTACATCCGAATGGGGATACAGTTATTACGGCAAAACGCCATCTACAAGCAGTTCGAGCGATTATTACGGCACAGGAACAACATCCACCGTTTCAACGGTAATTCAGCCCTATACTCCGCTGTTTTTTGAAGTGTGGCTGCACAAAATTACACAGTAAACAGCAGTTGGCAATTATTTCAGTCGCAATCGCAAATTCAATTTGAGCCTTTCCAAAACGTTCAGATTAGTCGCAATCGCAAATTCAATTTGAGCCTTTCCAAAACGTTCAGATTATATGTTGCATCTATAAAATCGCTATTATTAAATCATTAAAAGATTAATCAAAAACCATTAACCGTTTTGAGCGAAAGGGATATCCCTTTTCAACAAAAGCATTGTCCCTTTTTCCATATCATATTTTTCATACCGCGATAAAGTATATCTACTGTAACTTGATTTGATCTCCTGCCTGTTTGAGTCTGCTAAAAACTTTTAGTAGCGTTATACAACCGTATGACGCTACTAAATTATTTTATAAGTTTACTTTATATTTATCGGCAACTAAAATGCAGGTTTCATATCAAGATTGTACATTACAAACGAGTATAAATCGGTATATTCCTGTATTGTTTTGCTGATGGGTTTGCCTGCACCGTGTCCTGCTTTGGTTTCTATACGGATAAGTTTCGGAGCGTTTCCTGTGTTTGCTGCTTGCAGGGCTGCTGCATATTTAAATGAATGTGCAGGAACAACTCTGTCGTCATGGTCGGCTGTGGTTACAAGTATTGCGGGATATGCCGTTCCGTCGTTTTTAATATTATGCAATGGCGAATACGCATACAGATATTCGAACATTTCCCTGCTGTCTTCGCTTGTGCCGTAGTCGCTTGCCCAGTTCCATCCTATTGTAAATTTATGATAGCGCAACATATCCATCACTCCAACCATAGGCAAGGCAACGCGGAACAGTTCGGGACGCTGATTTACGCATGCGCCAACAAGCAGCCCGCCGTTTGAACCGCCTGCAATGGCAATTTTGCTGCTGTTTGTATATTTTTTCGCAACAAGGTATTCGGCAGCGGCAATAAAGTCGTCGAACACATTTTGTTTTTGCATTTTTGTGCCTGCAATATGCCATGCTTCTCCATACTCGCCGCCTCCGCGCAGATTAGCCTGTGCATAAATTCCTCCGTTTTCCAGAAACGGAATACGCATGGTTGAAAATCCGGGATTAAGGCTTGCGTTAAATCCGCCGTATCCATACAGATAAACAGGATTTGCTCCATCAAGTTTCAATCCTTTTTTATATGTAAGAAACATTGGTATTTTTGTGCCATCTTTGCTTTCATAAAACACCTGTTCGGTGATAAAATCACTGGAATTAAACTTAACTTTCGGCGCAATATAAAGTTCCGAAACGTTGTTGTCAATATCGTATTTATATATGGTACTTGGGAAAGTGAAAGATGAAAACGAGTAAAATATTTCTTTATCATCTTTGTCGCCGCTAAAGCCGACAGAGCCGAGAGTAGGCAGTTTGATTTCGTTTTGCAACTGCCCGTCTGTTGAATATACATAAGCATGTTCGGATGCATCTTTGTCGTATATGAGAATCATTTGCCCTGCAATAAAATTGACGTCTGTCAGTACATTTTCGGATTCGGCAACAACATCTTTCCATGTTTCTATTTCAGGCGCATTTATATCGGCTTTTGCAAGTTTATATTTCGGCGCGTTGTAGTTTGTATAGAAATAAATGGTATTGTCAATAACTTCAACAGGCACATATTCATATTCATAATCGCTTGCAATTTCGATAATCGGCGCGCCAACTTTGTTTAGAACCTGCATAAACAGTCGGTTTCCAAGCCCTGCGCCCGATTCGGTTATAAATAAAACCTTTTCGTCATCATCAACCGAAGCTCTGTAAAAACGTTTCGGATATTCGAGATTTTGATAAGCAAGTTTGTCTTTGCTTTGGTCATCTCCTATTTTGTGGTAGTATATTTTGTTATGTTCGTTTACGCTTGAATATTCCTTGCCTTTTTCGGGCGCATCGTAGGCGCTGTAATAAAATCCATCGCCCAGCCAGCTTGCGCCTGTAAATTTAGCCCATTTTATATGGTCTGCCGTATGCTGCCGCGTGGATAAATCTATTACATAAATTTCATTCCAGTCGGAGCCGCTGCGCGAAATGATATAGGCGAGATATTTTCCGCTGTTTGAGAACGAAATGCCAGAAAGGGCAACCGTGCCATCTTCCGATAATGTGTTTGGATCGAGCAAAACGCTTGCTTCGCCGTCAATAGTTTCTTTTACATACAATACGCTTTGATTTTGCAAACCATCGTTTTTGAAAAAGTAATATTTGCCGTGTTTTTTAAATGGAGTTCCGATTTTTTCGTAATTTACAATATCGGTAAGACGCTGTTTGAGTTTGTCGCGAAACTGAATTTTTCCCAAATAGTTTTGCGTGATTTCGTTTTCGGCGGCTACCCAGTTGGCAACGGCTTGAGTGGTATCATCTTCGAGCCAGCGATAAGGGTCGGCTACTTCAACACCAAAATAGGTGTCAATAACATTTTGTTTTTCAACTTGAGGATATGTAATATTGGTTTCTGATTTTTTAGTGCAGCCAACGTTAAACATACAAATTCCTCCCAATAAAATTATTATTTGTGCAAGTTTCATTTTGTGTTTGTTTTAATTTTAAATAAATATTTGAATACAAAGTTAGAAAAGTTTTGTCAACTGACATATTTTTCGGTTATTTGGTTTATAAGCATATTCAACATCTGAATGTAACTGCTGTTTTCTCTGCAATATAAATGTATCAGCAATAATTCACATTATGAAATTTTATGCCTTTATTGAATTTGTAACGAATATGGTTTACTTTTACGTCAGTATATTCGTGGCAATTCAAAACTTTCTAAAACTCAAAAAACACGACTTGTGGCAGGCAGACAATGCTTCGAGCATTGAACGGAAATCAGTCGGATTCTGAATAATTCTCCGAGCATTGAACGGAATTTAGTCAGATTCTGAATAATTCTCCGAGCATTGAACGGAATTTAGTCAGATTCTGAATAATTCTCCGAGCATTGAACGGAATTCAGTCAGATTCTGAATAATTCTCCGAGCATTGAACGGAATTCAGTCGGATTCTGAATAATTCTCCGAGCATTGAACGGAATTCAGTCAGATTCTGAATAATTCTCCGAGCATTGAACGGAATTCAGTCAGATTCTGAATAATGCTTCGAGCATTAAACGGAATTCAGTCAGATTCTGAATAATGCTTCGAGCATTGAACGGAATTCAGCGCGTCATTACAAGTAAATCAAAACAATTCAAAATATTAATTATCCGCAATCAAATTTTGGTCTAATATCTTCGCAGTTGCATCTTTGTTCCTTTTAAGACATCCTCTGCGATAATAGTTTTATTAGGATTCACATTATGAAATTGTACGATTTTATAGAATTTGCCACGAATACAGTTTACTTTTACGTCAGTATTCGTGGCAATTCAAAACTTTCTAAAACTTAAAAATCACAGCTTGCGGCAGACACTAAAGCGGAGTTTTCTAAAATGAACGTGCATTTTATCAACAAAGTATTACGCAAAGTCAATTTTAAGTTCAATAAAATAATCGTTTTATTCTTCGCTCATGTATGAATAATCTATCTGTACAGGCGGATTATACATTTCTTTGATTGCCTGCGGACTTACCCAACGCATGAGGTTTGTATGAAAACCGGCTTTGTCGTTTGTTCCCGAACGGCGTGCGCCTCCAAATGGCTGCTGCCCTACAACTGCTCCTGTCGGCTTGTCGTTTATGTAAAAATTGCCGCAGGCATACTTTAAGATTTCTTCGCCTTTTCTGATTGCATAACGGTCGGTTGCAAACAATGCTCCTGTAAGCGCATACGGAGATGTAGTATCGCAGAGATTGAGCGTTTCTTCATATCTGTCGTCATCGTAAACGTGAACAGTAAGCACGGGACCAAAGATTTCTTCTTCCATGCTTGCAAAATGCGGGTCGTGCGCTAAAATTATCGTAGGCTGAATGAAGTATCCTTTTGATTTGTCGCCTTCGCCTCCGATAACAATTTCAGCCGTTTCCGATGCTTTTGCTTTTTCGATATATGACATTATCGTATCAAACGATTTTTCGTCAATCACGGCATTCATCAAATTTCTGAAATCGCATACATCTCCAACTTTAATTTTTGAAATCATATTTTTTAATGTTTCCAGTAAATCGTTCCACATAGATTTTGGGACATAGGAGCGCGAAGCCGCCGAACATTTTTGTCCCTGATATTCAAACGAGCCTCTAACCATAGCCGCTGCAACTTCTTCAACATTCGCCGACCTGTGAACAAAAATAAAATCTTTTCCTCCTGTTTCGCCTACAATTTTAGGATAGGTATTGTATCGGTCGATATTGTTTCCTATTATTTTCCAAAAATTGTCGAATGTAGATGTAGATCCTGTGAAATGTACGCCGGCAAATGCTTTATGGTTGAAAACTGCATCGCTGATTACATTTCCCTGTCCCGGAATGAAATTGATAACTCCATCTGGCAATCCTGCTTCTTTATATATTTTCATCAGATAGTAGTTTGACAAAATGGCTGTTGTGGCGGGTTTCCATATTGTAACGTTTCCCATAATCACAGGCGCCATATTCAAATTACAGGCAATTGCCGTAAAGTTGAAAGGAGTGATTGCATACACAAAGCCTTCAAGCGGTCGATATTCCTGTCTGTCGAAATGCGAATTTTCCGATTTCGGCTGGTCTTCGTAAATCATTGAAGCAAAATACGCGTTAAAGCGCAAAAAGTCTATTGCTTCGCAGGGGCAGTCAATTTCTGCCTGATATGGATTTTTACTTTGCCCGAGCATTGTAGCAGCGCTCAACAGGTAACGGTATTTTTTTGAAATAAGTTCGGCAATTTTCAGCGATACTGCTGCGCGTTCCGTCCATGGCAGATTCGCCCATGCTTTTCGCGCTTCAATGGCAGCATTTATAGCCATTTCTACAGTTTCTTTAGTCGCTTTGTGATAAGTTGCAAGCACATGACTGTGGTTGTGCGGCATTACAACTTTTCCCAAATTTCCTGTTTTTACTTCTTTCCCGCCTATTATCAATGGAATTTCAATCGTTATCGAAGATTGGCGTTTCAGTTCCTCTTTCAATTTCTTGCGTTCATCGCTTTGTGGTAAATATCCGTAAATAGGTTCATTTTGCGGACGTTCAAATTTTAAAATAGAATTGTTCATAATTATTATTTTTGGATTTTAAAATGATATTATTGCACAAAGTTATACAAAAACAATTAAAAATGTCAAAAATATTATAATTTTAACAATCTGTTTGTTTATTTGCTTTATCTTTGTGATAAAATTAAATGGTATTAATGATGAAAAAAGTCGTTTTTTTGATATTTATGGTTTTCATTATGATATGCGAGCCTGTATTTTCGCAAAACAATTCGGCAAATCTTCAAAAATTTGTCAAATATGTTGATACAATGAAGTTATACGATAAAGATTTGGCAAATGCCGTTTGGAGCGTTTCGGTTGCAAATGCAAAAAGCGGCGCAATTTTGTTTGAACACAATTCTCAATACTGTTTGCTGCCCGCATCCAATATGAAAATTGTAACCACCGGCGCAGGGTTATTATTGCTTGGCGCTGATTATACGTTCAAAACAAAACTTGAATATACAGGCAATATTGTTGATTCTACGCTCGATGGCGATATTTATATCATAGGCGGAGGAGATCCTTCGCTTGGTTCTGCCGTTTACGAAAATACTGTTCCCGATACCGTTTTCGGCAAATGGGCGCAGGCTGTTAGGAATTTGGGAATTAATAATATAAAAGGTAAAATTTATGCCGATACGCGTTTTTTTGATGATGAAAACCGTCCCGGCTCATGGGAATTTGATGACATTGGAACAGATTACGGAGCAGGCGTTAGCGGAATTCAATTTATCGACAATAAATGCAAATTATACATACAGCCAGCCTCAAACGTTAACCAAAAGCCAAGCCTTGACAGCGTAAAACCCTATATTCCCGAAATTTCGTGGGAAAATTATCTTACATCAACCGACAGCCTGAATGCCACAGGCATAAGCGTGTACAGTTCTCCGTATTCGTCTCGCGCATTGTTGACAGGTAAAGTTTTGACAAATTCGCGCAGCAAAACCCTTGCAGTTGCAATTCCTAATCCTGCCTATACCTGTGCGTGGTATTTCAATAATTATTTGAATAAAAACGGAATCTCAACATCAAATAGTGTTGAAATCGTGGAAAGACGAACGGCTAATTTTTCAAGTCAAAATCACAAGCGCTTTTATACTTACAATTCGCCTGTATATACAGATATTATTAACGAAACAAACAAAAGCAGCAATAACAGTTTTGCCGAAACAATTTTGAAAACAATAGGCGCAGAAGTTGGCAATGACGGTTCGATTGACGAAGGACGAAAAGCGCTTGCTGCAAAACTTAAAGATATGAACATTACTACTGATGGCTTTCAACAGTCGGACGGTAGCGGACTGTCGAGGCATAATTTTGTAACAACAAAATTTTTGTGCGAATATCTGACAGCAATGTACAACAGCGATGTGTATGAAGATTTTATTCAATCTTTTCCTATTGCTGGAGTTGACGGCACAATGAAAAACATGTTGAAAAAAACAGCGGCAGAAGGTAATGTAAAGGCAAAAAGCGGTTCGCTGTCGGCAGTACGCTCATATAGCGGCTACCTTACTGCAAAATCAGGACAAGATTTGTGTTTTTCGTTTATATTCAATAATTTTACCTGCAAATCAGCAGTCATAACATCAAAAATTGAAAAACTAATGATACTTCTTTCGGAATCCGAATGAATGAATAAATAAATAACAAGAATTTAATTTTATAAAACAGTTAAATATATGATGAAGAAAATATTAAATATTTGTATTGCCGTTTGTTTTGCGCTTACGGCAAATGCTCAAAAAATTAACATTCCTGTTGTAGAGTATGATCTCAGCAATGGGTTACATGTGATTTTGCATCAGGACAATTCTACGCCCAATGTAGTTGTGAGTCTGATGTATCACGTAGGTTCAAAAGATGAAAATCCCGACAGAACAGGATTCGCTCATTTGTTTGAACATCTGCTGTTCGAAGGCTCCGAATATATAGGACGCGGCGAATTTATGAAAATAGTGCAGTCAAACGGAGGCGAACTGAATGCCAATACATCCAACGACCGTACTTATTATTACGAATTGATGCCATCAAATCAACTTGAATTGGCTTTGTGGATGGAATCGGAACGAATGTTGCATGCAAAAATAGATTCGATAGGAATTGCTACGCAAAAAAATGTTGTTATCGAAGAACGTAAACAGCGAATGGATAATCAGCAATACGGTTCGTTTATGGAAGAACTTTTCAAACGCGCATTTAGAGAACATCATTATAAATGGCCTACTATCGGCGATCCCGAACATATACGCAATGCCACCGAAAAAGATGTTGTAGATTTTTACAAAATGTATTATGTTCCAAACAATGCAGCGCTGGTGATAGCAGGAGATTTTCAAACGGAAAATGCGAAAAAATTGGTTGAAAAATATTTTGGCGATATTCCGCGTGGCAGCCACCCGATAAATCGTTATTCTATTGTGGAAAAACCACTTGGCGGCGAAATTCGCGACACTATTTACGATAATGTTACTTTGCCTGCTGTATTTATGGGTTACCGTTCTCCTGCATACGGCACAAAAGATGCCTATACTGTTGAAATATTGAACTCTATTCTTTCAGGAGGCAACAGTTCTCGTTTCAAAGACAATATTGAAGATAAAAAGAAAGCGGCGCAAACAGCCTCTATTTTGATGCCTCTTGAAAATCCCGGACTAATGATAATATTAGGCATTGCAAATTTCGGGGGCAACATAAAAGATACGGAAGATGCAATTAATCATGAAATCGACAGCGTCATAAATCACTACGTAAGCAATGAAGAATTACAGAAAGCAATTGCATCCAAAGAAACGGAAATAGTATCGGAAAAAAGTTCAATATCAAATATCGCTCACACATTAGCCGAATATTATACATATTTCAAAAATGCAAAAATGATTAATAACGAACTTTCTAATTACAGCAATATTACTCGCGACGATATTAAACGGGTTGCCAAACAATATCTACAACCCGAAAATAGAGTTGTGCTGTATTATTTGCCCAAATCGATGGAAAAAAGCAAATAAATTTATATGTTGAATATTTATAAATTAACAAAGTAAAAAAATGAAAAAAAACATAATAATTTTAATAGCGTTTGCGATTTGTATAAATTTTACAGGCGCGCAAACATTAGATAGAAGCATTCAGCCGAAACCTGCTCCGGCAAACGAAATAAAAATAAAAGATGCACAAACGTTTATACTTGATAACGGTCTCAAGATTTTTGTTGTCGAAGACCACAAATTGCCGCAGGTTTATTTTTCGTTCCAGTTTGATACAGATAAAAAAATTTACGGAGAAAAAGCAGGCATTCCCGACATATTTTCTGCGGTTGCAGGTAAGGCAACAACAACTAAAACAAAAGCAGATATAAATAAAGCGTTTGATTTGATTGGAGCAACTTTCAACTTTTCACACGAATCCGGATTTGTAAGCGGGCTTTCAAAATATCGGTCGCAAATGATTGAACTGTTTGCAGACATTCTGCTTAATCCTGTGTTTGCTGCCGAAGAACTTGAACTTGCAAAAACTCAAGCAATTTCGGCGCTCGCATATGTAAGTTCCGACCCGGAACAAATGCTGGAAATAGTTTCTCAAATTCTGATGAACGGCAAAAATCACCCTAACGGTGAAATGTTTACTGCCGAATCCATTAAGAAAATTACAATTGACGACATGAACGAATATTACAAAACGTTCATCACGCCCAACACGACACGCCTTGTTATTGTCGGCGATATTTCGCTTGCAGAGGCTAAAGCCGAAGTTGAAAAACATTTTAAAAATTGGGAAAAACATGATGTTCCAGAATATAAATATGAACAGCCCAAAGCTCCTGAAAAAGTACGCGTGGCATTTGTTCATAAGGAAGGCGCCGCCCAATCGGGAATCAGCGTATGTTATCCTGTCGATTATAAATCCTATAACGATGATTATTTCAAGGCAAATCTTATGGCTCATATTTTAGGCGGTGGCGCAAGCGGACGTTTGTTTCAAAATCTTCGCGAAACGCACAGTTATACGTATGGCTGCTATAATGAACTTGTAGCCAACGATGTTATAGGATATTATTCAGCATCGGCAAGCGTTAAAAATGATGTTACAGACAGCGCTATCAATCAAATTCTTTTCGAAATGCAAAGAATTATTGATACTCCCATATCAGAAAAAGATCTTGCTTCGGCAAAAGCATTTGCCATGGGCAGTTTCGGTCGCAGTTTGCAGCAGCCCGGAACGGTTGCAGGCTTTGCCGTTGCTATCGACAAATACAATTTGCCTGTTGATTATTTCAAAAATTACCTGAAAAGCATTGAATCTCTTACAATAAACGACATCTCGGAAGCGGCAAAAAAATACATACGCCCCCAAAATGCATGGATTATTGTAGTAGGCGACAAAAAATATGCAAATAATCTAAAACAATTTGCAAGCGATGGAAAAATAGAATTTTACGATTTGTACGGCAATTCGCAAGATAAATCGGCTGACGGTTGCGACTGCACTTTCTATTATCTGGCAGGAGCTGTTGTTATATTGTTCATTATTTTCATATTAACGAAACGATCAGCGGCAAAACGCAAACGCAAATTAGACGAACGCAGATAAACATGCACATACATTTTTCATAAACGAAAATTTGCAAAGTTTTTTATGAAATGTATAATTGAATTGCAATATTTTTAAAAAATAAAATAACCGCTTTTTGAAAGTGGTTATTTTTTTATAATTTTGCGCTAAAATAAATAAATATATGAAAATAAAAAAAATTATCTTATCTTTTGTTGCAACTTTTATAATAGTCAACATTTATGCCCAAACGGCAGAACCGGGCGAATATAATTATCAAAAACGCTCGTTATTTGAAATATTACCGGTAACATCATCCGATATTATTTTTATTGGCAACAGCATTACAGACGGTTGCGAATGGAGTGAACTTTTCAATAATATTAATGTAAAAAATCGCGGTATCAGCGCCGATCGCACGTATTGGATTCTTGACCGTTTAGATTACATTATTAAAGGCAAACCTCGCAAACTGTTTGTGCAATCTGGAACAAACGATCTCGGAGCAGGATATTCGCCGCAATCGGTGGTTGATAACATAGCAAAACTGATTGACCGTTTTCAGGCTGAAAGTCCAGAAACGGAATTATACATACAAAGTATATTTCCTGTAAATGACGATTTTAAAAAATATGTAAATCACATTTCAAAAGGCAAAGAAATTATCGAAACCAATGCACTTTTAAAACAGTTGTGTATCCGTAAAGGCATTACATTTATTGATATTTATTCGAAACTTGTTGACGAAAACGGTAAACTCAACGAAAAATATACCAATGATGGATTGCATCTGATGGGCGCAGGTTATTTGGTATGGAAAAAAGCGGTTGAAAAATATCTGAATTAGTTTCAAATCCAAATTACATTTAGCCATTTCTTACCAATCAAATTCAGGCGACATTGAGAAATAAATTTTTGAGGAAAAACGGCGAAAAAAATTGATCTGCTACTTGAGCATTTTCCCAAATACCTCACGCCAACAAATAAAACATCCCGCACAAATACAACTTGTGCGGGATGTTTTATATTCCTTATTTACTCATTTACTATTCGCAATTACATTCAAAGTTGTAGTTTACTTCGTATGCGCCTAATTCTATTTGGGATTCCTGTATGCGGGGGGCGCTTTCAATGTCTGTCGGTTCGCGGTTGAGGGCGTTGTTGCCGGCATTGAGGGCTGGGCTGCCAAGTTGCGGGCGATAATAGCCATCAATTGTTGGCGCACTGGATGCTGGAATTGGAAGCACAAATACAGGGTCATTTGACGGATTTGTGCCGTCCTTGTTGCCTGTGCCTGATGGGTTCAAATCCTGAATTAGCGAATATTGATATGCAGGAGAACCGCCCGTGCTATAAACATTGTTGCTGCTTCCTGCGGCATTGCCCCAAACTATGGAATTGCCAATTTGCGGAGACGAATTATTTGTATATATTCCTCCGCCGCTTGTTGTTGCTATGTTGCCGCTTACCGTGATATTTGTAAGCGCAGGCGAACCGCCGTTGAGATAGATACCACCGCCGCTCGCTGATACATTCCCGCTCACAACCACATTGATAAGTTTTGGCGATGAATTA
>JAISNL010000021.1 GCA_031276235.1 Prevotellaceae bacterium
TTACCACCTGTAAGCGCCCCACCCACCACTCATCGCTTGACAACAGCGAATTAAATGGTACAAAGGAACGGTTTTATTTTCATTTTTCAAACAGTACTCAACAAATATTTTTTTATAAACCTGAAACAGGTTTCGTAATTTCTGTGAAAAATATCTGTATTCGGGCAAACGTTATTTGCAAATTGTTAAGCTTTCGTCTAAGTAAACTAAACCTTCGTTTAAGTAAACTAAACCTTCAAATACTGCGACTGTATTGAATTTTCAATTTTACGAAAGTGGCGATTTACGGTTGAATCTGCATAATGCAAAAAATCTATTTTTCGTCAGCTATTACAAAATCAATTTGTTTGCGTTCGAGGTCGCAACGCACAACTTTTATGTGAACTTTGTCGCCAAGCGTATATTTTTTGTTGTGCATTCTGCCTTCAACACAATAGTTTTCTTCATCAAAATAATAACAGTCATCGTTCATTCCACGTATCGAAACCATTCCTTCAATCTTGTTTTCGCAAATTTCAACAAAAATTCCCCATTCGGTTACTCCTGTTATAATTCCTTCGTAGCAGTTGCCTTTTTTATTCTGCATAAATTCAACCATTTTGTATTTTATCGAAGCGCGTTCTGCATCTGTTGCCCGCTGTTCCATGATTGATGAATGTTTGCACATTTCCTGATAATAAGTTTTTTCTGCGCTTTTTGCATTATCCAGATATTGAGCCAGAAGTCGATGAACCAGCATGTCGGGATAACGGCGAATAGGAGATGTGAAATGCGTATAAAATGGAAATGCAAGTCCGTAATGACCTATATTGTCAATCGAATATGTTGCCTTTGCCATTGAGCGCAGAGCAAGCGTTTCAACAAGATTTGCTTCGGGCTTGTTTTTTACATTTGCCATCAATTTGTTCAATTCCTTCGCTATGTCTTTTTCTGATGCGGGATTGACGATATATCCGAATCGTTTTACAAATTCTTTCAGTTTATTGAATTTTGTTTCGTCCGGAGTATCGTGTATGCGGTAAACAAATGTTTTCTGTTTTTTATTTTTTTGCGATTTCCCTATATATTCCGCTACTTTGCGATTGGCAAGCAACATAAATTCTTCTATCAGATTGTTTGAATCTTTACATTCTTTGAAATACAAACTTAAAGGTTTTCCTTTTTCGTCGAGTACGAATTTAGCTTCGGAACGTTCAAAATTCATTGCGCCGGCTTTGAATCGTTTTGCACGCAATATTTTAGCAAGTTTATCAAGAGTCAAAATTTCGTTGCATAAATCGCCGCGTTTGGTTTCAATCACCTGTTGAGCTTCGTCATAAGTGAAACGGCGGTCTGAATATATAACTGTGCGTCCAAACCATTCGTCGGTTATATTTGCTTTTTCATCCATTCTGAATACAGCCGAAAAGCAAAGTTTTTCTTCATTTGGGCGTAGCGAACAAATCAAATTCGACAATCTTTCTGGCAGCATTGGTATGGTTCTATCTACCAAATACACGGATGTTGCGCGTTCGGCGGCTTCTTTGTCAATTTCCGTATCGGGTAATACATAATGAGTAACATCGGCAATATGCACTCCTATTTCATATTTTCCAGCGTCAATCGTGCGAAACGACAGGGCATCGTCAAAATCCTTTGCATCGTCCGGGTCAATTGTAAATGTTGTTATGCTTCTAAAATCGCGCCTTTCTGCATAATCGGCATCCGTAATTTTTTCATTTATCTGTTGTGCTATTTCGTTAAGTTGTTCGGGGAAGCGATAAGGCAAATCATATTCGGCAAGAATTGCGTGCATTTCGGTATCGTTTTCGCCGGGATTGCCTATTACATCAATAATTTCACCGATAGGACTGCGCATGTTTTTTGCCCAGTCGGTAATTCTGCCCACAACTTTTTGTCCGTTTTTTGCATTATTCAATTTTTCGGCGGGAATAAAAATATCGTGAGGTATCAGGCGGCTGTCAGGAATTAAAAATCCGTTTTTGCCTGATATTTCTACTTTTCCCACAAAATTTTGTTTCGAGCGTTCGATAATTTCAATAACTTCGCCTTCATAACGATTTGTTCGTTTCGTTTTGAAAATATTTACTTTTACAGTATCGTTGTGCAGAGCATGATTAAGATTGTGATGAGCGACAAAAATATCTTTTTCATCTTCGTCGGATACAATAAAAGCATGACCGTTCATCGTCATGTCAACGCAACCTGTAATTACTCGCCGTATTCTACGTTGCTGCGGCGTTTGTGTTTGAATATTAAGTCTGAATTTGCCCTGACCTGTGCGTCTGAGAGTTTTCTGTTTAGTAAATTCTCTTAAAATTTCCAATACCTGTTTTCGCTCTTCATCTGTTTCAGCGCCAATCTTTCGCGACACCTGCTTGTAATTAAGATTTTGATTGGGTTTTGATTTAAATATATTAAAAATAGCATTTAATTTGTCATTCGATTGACTTTTGTCATTATCTTTCATATTCATATAATTTTTGCAAAGGTAAAAATTATATTATAATGAATACTTATCATGATTTTTTAACTATAACAAATTTTACTGTTATAAATAGAAGCAACTGTCAAATTATTGCTTCTCGGTTTGTATTTATTTGCGTATTTTTTGCAGTAAAACTGCTGTAAATCATGTATATTTCATTTAACATTAACATAATTAGTAAATATGCGTTTTATCAATTCAACTTTTTCATCGAAAGGTAAATTTCCATCTATCCAATTGATTTTTGCGCCTCTGCGCTCCATTCCTTTGAACCATGTCATTTGTCGTTTTGCAAACTGATGAATTGCAATATTCAACTGGCATTTCATTTCGTCATAATTTAATTTGCCAAGCAGATACAAAGTAATGAATTTATATTCCAATCCGTAATAAATCAAATCATTTGCTGCAATATTGCTTTCCAAAAGTTGTTTTACTTCTTCAATCATTCCGTTTTTTAATCTTAATTCCAATCGTTCTGTTATCCGTTTTCGGCGTGTATCAATATTAAATATTATTCCAAAATAAATATTATCAAGTTTATCATAATGTGAAAGTTCAATATGATTGCTTTTTCTAAAAATTTCTATTTCCACAGCTCGTATCAGACGTTTTCGAGTATCGTAATCAGTTTTGTTATGCAACTGTTTCATTGACGACAGAAAATTTATCAATTCTGCATCTGACAGTTTTTCAAGTTCTATTCTTAATTCTTTATTTACAGGAACTTCAGGCAAATTATATCCGTTTATCACTGCTTCTATATACATTCCCGAGCCGCCGCAAAGCACAGGTTGCCTGTTTCTTAAACAAATATCTTTATATGCTTTGTGAAAATCACGCTGATACTCAAATACATTATACTTATATCCTGCATCAACAATATCAATAAGATGGTATGGAATATGATTGCCGTTTATCAAGTATTCATCAAGGTCTTTGCCCGTTCCGATGTTCATATTTCTATACACTTGCCGCGAATCTGCCGAAAGTATCTCACCGTTTAATTCGTTGGCAAGCGCTACGGCAATTTTAGTTTTTCCAGTAGCAGTTGCGCCCAAAACCGTTAATAATTTTATCTTTTCAAACATATATATAGATCGAAACAAACAGTTTTAACATTATTATCATTCCTTTGATCTGCGTATATCTTTTTCTTTTATTGCTTCGCGTTTATCATATACTTTTTTGCCTCGTGCAAGAGCAATTTCGAGTTTTGCATATCCGTTTTCCGAAATAAAAAGTTTTACAGGTACAATTGTAAAGCCGCGTTCTTTTGTTCTGCGCAGCAATTTATTGATTTCTTTTGCATTTAGCAACAATTTACGTTCGCGTTTCGGTTCGTGATTATTTAAATTTCCCCACCAGTATTCTGAAATGTGCATACCGCGTACATACAACTGCCTGCCAATGAAATAACAATAACTTTCGACAATTGATGCCTTGCCTGCGCGTATTGATTTTATTTCGGTGCCGCAAAGTACAATTCCTGCTGTAAATTTTTCGAGTAATATAAATTCAAAACTCGCTTTTTTGTTTAATATTTCAATATTTTGACTTCGTTTTTGCATAATTAATCGCTTTGTGTCAAATCAAAATGACTTATAATCTGTAAAGTTAAAAAATAATTGACATTTTTCATATTTTCATGCTTTGTTTACATCTATGTATGAAAACAGTTATAAAAATGATGTTTAATATTTTCAGTAAATGTTTTTTTGTTTTTTATTGGGAAGATGTTATACAAGATCAATTTTATAATGAAACGGAGACATATTTATTTACTTAATTTATTCCTGTTAAGTCATATTAACAGATGAATAATCATATTATCATTGCAATTAATATTCTCCGAGAAAAGAAGATTCTACATCCAAAATATTTTTTATATCTTCAACTGAAATTTCCATGTCTTTTTCTGCTGCATTCTGTTGAATATATTCGCACATTTCATCTTCATCTATTTCTTCGTAATCGGTATTATTAATATAGTTACATTCCATGCAAAGTATATCGAAAACATTATCTTTGCCGTATCTGTTTTTTATGTGTTCCGGCAATAGCGCATAAACATCATCAATGATATTTTCCATGCTTACAATATCATCATTGTCAAAAGAACAGGCATTATTTTCAGGTTCAAATATTCCTATGCTTTCCATGTAGGCATTATCGGCATTCAAAAGGTCTTCAACCTCTTTATATTCAATTGGACTGCAAAAATTATTTCTGACATTTTGATTAATAAATGCCGTCATTTCCACTATATTAACATCCGTGTCATTTCCATCATCATCAATTGTATCATAGTATTCATATACCAAATCAAGCAAATATTCTATTTGTTCTGTTGTGTATTTTTGCTGCATCTGTGACGAAAGATGCTTGTGAATAAATACTGCCGCATCTGTTTCATTATAATTATTTTCCATTTTTTTTGTTTTTTAGTTTAACTATGTTTTTTTGTTTTTATTAATTTATCTATATCTTCGAGTTTTGTATAAAATTCATTGCCAAAGCATCTGATTATTGCCTCTTTCAAAAATTCATAAACGAATATGCGTTTGTTTTTTCCTTTATTGCGCGCACATTCGCAAATACTCCACCTGTCGTAATTCAACATTGTAGTTCCGCTGTTTTTTCTTACGCGAATCGGGTATAAATGGCAGGAAACAGGTTTCCTGAAATCAATTTTTTTATCCGTATATGCGCGTTCAATACTGCAAAAGCAATTAGCGTTTTCGTCGTAAATGGAGAATGCACATTCTTCGCCGTTTATCAGCGGCGTTACCATATCGCCTTCGTTATCAATTACGGCAACGCCTTGTTGTTCTATAGCATTTCTGCCTTCAGGTTTCATATACGGTAAAATTTCGGTAAGATTTTTTTTTATAATTTCTGTTTCTTTTTCGTCCAATGGCGCTCCGCTATCGCCGTGAACGCAGCAAACGCCGCCGCAATATTCATAATCGCAGCAAAAACATTCGGTCAACAAGTCCGAACTCAACAGTTTATCATCAATATCTATTATCATCAAACAGTGTTTGCATTGTTATTTAAGGTTACCAGATTTTTTCCTTTCATTTCTTCAGGAATTTCAATTCCCAAAAGCGTCAAAACAGTTGGAGCGACATCGGCAAGCCTGCCCGATTCTACATGCGCTATTCTGTCGCTTACAACTATAAACGGAACAGGATTAAGAGAATGTGCCGTGTTGGGAGTTCCATCTTCGTTGATTGCATGGTCGGCATTTCCGTGGTCGGCAATGATTATTATTTCGTAACCGTTTGCTTTTGCTGTTTCAACAACATCTTTCACGCAATTGTCAACTGCCGCAACAGCTTTTTTGATTGCTTCGTAAACGCCTGTATGCCCTACCATATCGCCGTTAGCAAAATTTACGACTATGAAGCGGTATTTATTTGCTTTGATTTGTTCTGTCAGAGCGTCTTTTACTTCGTATGCGCTCATTTCCGGTTTCATATCGTAGGTTGCAACTTTCGGTGAATTAATGAGAATACGGTCTTCGCCGGCGAAAGGTTTTTCGCGCCCTCCGTTGAAAAAGAATGTTACATGAGCGTATTTTTCGGTTTCGGCTATGTGCAACTGTTTGATTCCTTTTGATGACAGATATTCGGCAAGCGTATTGGTTACGTTTTCTTTGTCGAAAAGTATATGTAAGCCTTCAAATGAGGCATCGTAGGGAGTCATGCAGTAAAATTGAAGATTTTCAATTTTATGCATTCCATATTCTGGCATATTTTGCTGGGTAAGCACAAAAGTAAGTTCTTTGGCTCTGTCGTTGCGAAAATTGAAAAATATTACAGCATCGCCTTCTTTTATACGCCCGTCAACATTGGCGTTTACTATGGGTTTTATAAATTCGTCTGTAACTCCTGCATCGTACGACTGCTGTATTGCTTCTTCCATATCAGAGGCTGCCTTGCCTATTCCGTTTACAAGCAAATTGTAGGCATCTTTTATTCGTCCCCAGCGTTTATCTCTGTCCATGGCATAATATCTGCCAACAATGTCAGCAATATTTACATCCGTTTTTTTAGTATGATTTACAAGTTCTGCTATGAATTTTTTACCGCTGTGCGGGTCTGTATCTCTGCCGTCTGTGAAACAGTGTACAAAAGATTTTTTGAGATTGTATTCTTTTGCCATGTCGCAAAGTTTCAGCAAATGGCGAAGCGAACTGTGAACGCCTCCATCGGAAACCAAACCCAAGAAATGTATTGCTTTTTCTGTTTTTTGCGCATACGAAAATACATTTATTATTTCCTCATTTTGCATTATGGAATTGTCGGCGCAAGCCAGATTGATTTTTACCAAATCCTGATAAACAACGCGTCCTGCGCCTATATTCAAATGTCCTACTTCTGAATTTCCCATTTGACCTTCGGGCAAGCCTACATCAATTCCGCAGGCGGCAAGTTGAGAATTTTTATATTTTTCTTTAAGAGAGTCAATATATGGTTCGCCCTGTGTGTAAATGGCGTTAGTTTTGTCGTTTTTGCCTATTCCCCAACCATCGAGGATAATTAATAGCGTTTTTGTTAGCATTTATATTTAATTCTTTGTTTGTAAATAATCTGCAAAGTTAATAATAAATTAGATAACATGAAATCAGGAATGGATTAAAAACACAGATAAAATATTATTTTTTTGCAGTTTCATACATTGTTTGGCTCCGCTGCGCTTGCTTTACTCTTCCTGTTCGCAATGACTAACCAGCCATGCAGCGCGTATTTGCGAGCGTTAGCGAAGCAATCCTGATTATTTGTTTATTCATTATTATTTGGACAAACACGCAGGTTTGCCCCTCGCATTTTCAAATTTCAACTGTTTTCTGCAATAGTAAAGAAAATTTACGGCGGTCGTAAGCGAGCGTTTACGGATATCGTAAGCGAGCGTTTATGGATATCGTAAGCGAACGTTTACGGATATCGTAAGCGAACATTTACGGATATCGTAAGCGTGAGAATGAATAAAACTCTGCCTTGCGGCGGAAAATAATTAGAAACAATAAATCTTTAGAGACGAAAAATTAATAGAATATAACAATTCCTAATGTTGCCAAGCGATGATAAAACCTAATTTTCACCTAATTCAAAAACCGCAAAACAACATCAGCAGCATAGAAAAATAACATGCAATTACCTCATTAATCGGGCAGCAAGCATAATGAGGCAATAAGGTTGTTATCGTTGGTTTATTGTGGTTAAGTGGTTGTTTTGTTGGGGAAATTAGGTCAAAGTGAGGTTTTCTTTTGTTATACCTTATTTATTTTTCATTCCTAAAAAAATAACTGTCAACTATTCTGGATTGGCTACGCCGAGCTGCACTACGCTTCGGTTGCTTCGCTGACGCTCGCAATGACGACCCAACCACGTAGCGCGTCATTGCGAGGAGCGAAGCGACGAAGCAATCCAGAGGAGTTGAAAATGATAATTAATAATAGAATGAAAAGAATAATAATGATTCTGGATTGCTTCGCTGACGCTCGCAATGACGACCCAACCACGCAGCGCGTCATTGCGAGGAGCGGAGCGACGAAGCAATCCAGAAATAATAATAAAAACACCGCAGGGGCGAAAATTTTTCGCCCGATAATTTAATAAACGAATGAAAATAATAAATGATAATACAACAAATACGGCTTGCGCCCCGCTGGAGCTTGGGTTATATTGTTTTGTTTCGTTCACAGGGCGTTGCCCTGCGCTAATGCTTTCAGGGCTGCGCCCTGATTATCATTTTCAAATTCAACTGTCAACTATCAACGGTCAACTATTTTTGGGTCGCTTCGCTCCCTGATTTTTTTATCATTATAGGGCAAAAATTTTTCGCTCGATACACTTTCAACTTTCAACATCAACTGTTAACTAAAAAATAATTATCTTTGCACTATCAAATTATATACAAACAAAAACAATGAAAAAAATATTAACAATTATTTTATTTGCGGCGCTGGTTGCAACAACGGTGAATGCTCAGGGCATTGATGATTTAGGCGTTGTGTGGTCTAAAACCTATGGAGAGGGACGTATCTTCAATATCAAACACAATCCGGGCGGCACTTACACTGCCTGCGGATGGATATTGCAATATACAGGTAATAAGCATGCACGTGTAGGTTTGATTATTGAGTTTGATGAATCGGGTAACGAGTTGCGTAAGGTTATGGTTAAAATTCCACAATCTTATATTAATTCTCATCAAGGTGACAAATACGACTACTGGTTTACGTCAGCATTTAAAACCGACGATGGAGGATTTATTGCCTTCGGGGGACTTTTCAATCCTGATGCCGACCTGTCGGAAAAAGAACCGGACTGGGACGAAATTGGAGACATCAACGAGAGTTATTTTTTGACCAACGGCGCATGGATAGTCAGGCTTAACAGCGATATGAACATTGTGAGCAACAAACTTGTGCGCGGAGTGTCTTTCAACGACGGATACCGCGCATCGGACGGCAATATTGTGGTGGCAGGATTTGATATTACAGGAAAAGGTTACCAAGGCTCTTCGACTGACTCCATTACCATGCTGCGCAAATATAACCAGAACGGCAGCCTGCTTATCGACAAACGCAACAAATTACGCGAGATAAGATCCATCCACCAGTATCCCGATGGTAGCTTCGTAGCAATAACGCCCGACAGACTTTTGCGTATCAACGGTTCTTCGCTGAACACTACGTCTGTATATTTAAATACTATACCTGAGTTAACAGGCGTCCCAAACTTTGGATCCATAGGACTTTCGCCTGTTACCGATGGCGGGATTTTTTTCACTGCCCACATGGATGCACACAAAAACCCTGTTACGAATTACCAGAATGGCGCTGCTATGTATAAACTGAGCGCAACCAATCAACTTGTGTACAAAAAAGAGAACATACCTTCCGACACCATATATTATCCCCCCCTGAAATTGCCCGACGATGTTACCCCCGTAAAGTACGTTGGCACGGCGACAGTAAGAGAAGTAGTAGGTACAAATGTCGCAACCGTGGACAACCTCATATACGAACTCACCGATGATGGCTCGTTTACCTATCGCGTTGGCAATCCGTATCCAGAAGGTACGGCATTGAAAGCCGTCAGTCAGGTGGACGGTTTCTTTTCGTGCGGCATCAACGAAAATGGCGAAGCGGCTATCGCAAAACTTTCTACCTGCGCCTACTTCAAACTTGAAACAGGCGCTACCGATACAACTTTAACGGTAGTTGGAGATTCGGCTATTTTTCCCGGTCACGCTATAACTTATACTAGCGTTGGCAGTTCTGTTACTTCTTACAATTGGACGTTGACCGACATCACTCCTGATGGACCCGCTACAGACGTTGTTACACCTGTAAGCGGTCAACCGAATACGCCCATTCCTCCACGAACATTTAACTTGCTACCCGGTAAAACTTTTGCTGTTTTGCAATATACCATTACCGCCATAAATTCATATACGATGGGAGGCGAAACGGCAACCTGCCAGCAGACGCAAACAATATTGATAAGGTTTAATAAATATCCAGTCAAAGTCAGCGCTAACGGCATTGTGTATGTAACGGTAAACGGCGCAGGCAATAAGGACGGCTCAACGTGGGCGCATGCCTATCCGGGACTTGCCGACCCGCTTTTGCTGGCGCAAACAGTATCCGACATCAAACAAATATGGGTAGCTCGCGGCATTTACTATCCTTTGCACAAGGCAGAAGAAGGCGCATCGGAACAAGATAAAGCCTTTGTAATGGTTTCAGGAGTAAAAGTTTACGGCGGCTTTGCAGGCACGGAAGCAACCCTGTCGCAACGCAAACTTGCACAAAACACAAGCGTTTTGAGCGGCGATGATCTGTATCATACAGTCATCAGCGCAGGCAACATGACAAGCGGCGCGGATACCGCCCGATTAGACGGCTTTACTGTTAGAAACGGCAAGGCAAACGGCAGCGGTACAATCACTGTAAACAGCCAGCCCATAAGCGCAAACAGAGGAGGAGGAATATATTTTGCTAATTCTTCGCCAAATATAGCGAATGTAGAAATCCGCGGCAACGAAGCCACAGAATATGGCGGCGGGATATATGCAAATAATTCTTCGCCAAAACTTGTCAATACAGTTGTAAGCGGGAACCTGTCAGCGGTCAGCGGAGGAGGAATATACCTCAGCGGCGGCTCTCCCGCGCTTACAAATATAACTGTGAGCGGCAACAGAGCAACAACAAGCGGCGGCGGAATATATACTAACAGTTCATCGCCGCAAATCGGCAATTCCATACTTTGGGGCAATGCAGCAGGAAGCAGCAGCAATGTTCACAGCACAGGCGGCTCGCCGTCATATCAGTATTCATTAGTGCAGGATTTGAATCCCTCAGGCGCAGGCAACATAGACGGCACAGACCCGTCAAACGACCCTGTCTTTGTGTATCCAATACCGGCATCCAGCGCGCCAACCATACATGGCTACTATCGCCCTCAATTTGGCAGTTCAGCGCTTAACGCAGGCAACAACGCACTAAACAGCGAACCTACAGACATAGAAAGCAGCCCTCGCATACAGGAAAGCAGAATAGAAGCAGGCGCATACGAAGTAAACTACAACTTTGAATGTAACTGTGAATAGTAAATGAGTGAATGAGTAAATCCCCCCGCAGGCTTTGCCTGCGGGGGGATTGCATATTTAGATTAACAATATTTTTACCCTTGGATATACTTTCAGGCAGCATGTGTGGGTTTCGTCCATACTCCGCAAGCCGTTGGCATTGCGATTATGAAAATTCAGCCCTTGCGAACTGTTCCGATAAAGAGTACGATATTCATTTATGAGATGAAAAATAAATAAAATGTAACAATTCTTAATGTAGACAAGCGATGATAAAACCTAATTTTCACTTTTCTGGATTGCTTCGCTACGCTCGCAATGACGCGCTACGTGGTTGATTCGTCATTGCGAGGAGCGTAGCGACGAAGCAATCCAGAATTTTATGTTTTTATCACTGTCAACTGATTTGTTCAGGTTTATTTGTTATACCTTATTTATTTTTTATCACTATATTAAAAGAGACTTACGATAATTTTTCAGAAAAAATTACGCTGCAAATCCGAATTTAATATATCTTTGAAAAATTTTTTGATATATACAATAATGACATTTCATACTCTGATTGCAAAAGACACGGGCATTTCCGTGCGGCAAGTTGAAAAAACAGCAGAACTTTTAAACGGCGGCGCTACCATTCCTTTCATCAGCCGCTATCGCAAAGAAGCTACCGGCGGATTGAACGAAGTACAGATAAGCCAAATCAATGATATGCTGGATAAATTAGTCTCTCTGTCGAAGCGTAAAGAAGTTATCATATCGTCAATAGACGAACAGGGTAAACTTAACGCCGAACTCAAAAAACGCATTGAAGAATCTTGGAACAGCGCCGAAATTGAAGATATTTATCTTCCGTACAAGCCCAAACGTGTAACAAAAGCCGAAATTGCACGAAAAAAAGGTTTAGAGCCTTTGGCAAATATTGTTTTCATGCAAAACGAGCGCAATTTATCGGCGCGTTTGCCTGCGTTTCTTAATGACGAAGTAGAAAATGAAGATGAAGCCCTGCAAGGCGCTCGCGATATAATTGCCGAACGCATAAACGAAAGCGAAACCGCCCGCAATATTGTGCGTAATTCATTTGCGCATACCGCCGTTATCACATCAAAAGCAGTGAAAGGCAAAGAAGATGAAGGCGACAAATACCGCGATTATTTTGATTTCGGCGAGCCTCTCAACCGCTGTACTTCGCACCGCTTGCTTGCCATGAGGCGTGGAGAAGCGGAAGGAATATTACGAGTAAGCATATCTCCTGATGTTGATAATTGTATAGAACGTTTGCAATGCCGATTTGTGAAAGGCATGAACGAATCATCTCAACATGTAGCCAAAGCCGTTGAAGATGCCTTCAAACGGTTGCTGAAACCTGCAATAGAAACGGAATTTGCCAATATGAGCAAAGAAAAAGCCGATACAGAAGCCATTCGCGTATTTGCCGAAAACCTGCGGCAACTTTTGCTTGCGCCTCCTCTCGGACAAAAGCGTGTGCTGGGCATTGATCCGGGATACAGAACAGGATGTAAGGCTGTTTGTTTGGACGAACAGGGAAATCTTCTGCACAACGAAACTGTTTATCCCCATCCGCCTCAAAATGAAAAAGGAAAAGCTGCGGCAAAAATATCTCACCTTGTTTCTGCTTATAAAATAGATGCCATTGCAATAGGCAACGGAACGGCAAGTCGAGAAACGGAACATTTGGTAACAAAAATACATTACAGCCGCAGCATACAGATATTTGTTGTAAGCGAAAACGGCGCTTCCGTATATTCTGCATCAAAAATTGCACGCGAAGAGTTTCCCGACTATGATGTTACTGTTCGCGGAGCGGTAAGCATTGCAAGACGGCTGATGGATCCCTTAGCCGAACTTGTAAAAATAGATCCCAAAAGCATAGGCGTAGGACAATATCAGCACGATGTAAATCAGACTTTACTGAAAAAAAGCCTCGACCAAACCGTTGTTAACTGCGTAAATTCGGTAGGAGTAAATGTGAATACAGCCGGCAAACATTTGTTGGCTTACGTATCTGGACTTGGAGCATCATTAGCTCAAAACATAGTAAATTACCGAGCCGCAAACGGATTTTTCAAAACTCGCAAACAACTGTTGAACGTACCGCGCATGGGCGAAAAAGCATTTGAGCAAAGTGCGGGATTTTTAAGAATACACGGAGGCGATAACCCGTTGGACAATTCGGCAGTACATCCAGAAAGTTATCACATGGTAGAACGAATGGCAAACGATTTGAACTGTTCGATAGAAGAACTTATTGCGGACAAATCGCTAAAAAAGAAATTGAAACTGGAAAACTACATAACCGAAAACACTGGCATGCCCACGCTTCTTGATATAATGGAAGAACTCGATAAACCCGGACGCGATCCGCGTCAAACCGTTAAAGAGTTTGCATTTGACCCAACAATAAAAACCATCGCCGATTTGCATGAAGGTACAGTATTGCCGGGCATTGTTAACAATATTACCAATTTTGGCTGTTTTGTAGATATAGGTATTAAAGAAAACGGGCTTGTTCACATATCAGAGCTGGCAAATCACTTTGTTTCAGATCCTGCACAAATAGTTTCAATTCATCAACACGTAAAAGTAAGAGTTGTAAGTATAGACATGGCACGCAAACGCATACAACTGTCGATGAAAGGAATTTAGACAATGTAATATGCAATTCAAAAAAAATATATAAATTTGCTATCGTTATATGTTGATATTTTCTCAATTTTTGTGTTGGATATTATCATGTACGACATTATGAATTTCATTTTTAAAAATTAAAACAGATGAAAAAACAGATTTTTATTTTAACCGTGTTCTGTTTGGCAACTTTGAAAAATTACGGACAGACAAATTTCGACAAATATTTTGAAAACAAAAGTATGCGCATTGACTTTGCGCTTGCAGGCAATTATGAATATCAAACCGCAGCCCTGCAGCAAATACGCGAAGAGCCTGTTTGGGGCGGACCTGTACATAATTTGATTGATAAATTTAATTATGGAGGATATTATGTAAAAGTATATGATAAAACGAGCGGAAATCTCATATATTCACGTGGATTTAACACGTTGTTTGAAGAATGGCGTTCTACAGAGCAGGCAAAAAACGAAACACAATCGTGGACAAACAGCGTATCTTTTCCTTATCCAAAACAAACAATAACTGTAGATATTCTTGGTCGCAACAAAGATGACATGCAGTTTTATTCATTGCTAAAAATTGATATTGATCCAAATAGCATTTTCATTAACCGCGAACGGCTGAAAGAAAATAAAGTTACTGAAATTCAATATAACGGCAGCACATCCGACAAGGTTGATCTGGTTTTTATCGGAGAAGGATATACGGAAAACGAGCAGAAAAAATTTTTGGACGATGTCAATCGTTTCACCGAATCGTTATTCAAAACGCCTCCTTATGATACGTATCGCAACGAATTTAATGTAAGAGCAGTAGAACTGATATCCGAAGATTCGGGAATGGATATTTCAGGAAAAGGAATATTCAAACGTACAGCCTTGAATTCAGGATTTTACACTTTCGGAATAGAACGTTATCTCACCACTCAAGATATGAAACCGGTTCGCGATGCCGTTTGGAATGTTCCCTGCGATGCTGTTTTTATTTTAGTAAATACCGACATTTACGGCGGCGGCGGAATGTATAATTTATATGCAATGGGAACGGCAGATAACGAACGCACAGCCGTTGTTTTTGTACATGAATTCGGACACAGTTTTGCAGGACTTGCCGACGAATATTTTACCTCGGAAGTCGCCTACGACGACCAGTTTTACAATCTCAAACTAGAACCATGGGAACCCAATATTACAACGTTGATAGATTTCGACAGTAAATGGAAAGATTTACTGACTCCAAATACGCCGATTCCAACAATAGACAAACCGGAAAATGCTGATAAACTGGGAGTTTTTGAAGGCGGCGGATATTTAGCAAAAGGTATTTATCGCCCAAAAGTTCATTGCATGATGCGCGATTATGCTCCCTTTTGTCCCGTATGCACTCGCGCAATTAAAAATATGATAGACTTTCTTTCCGACAAACATTGAAATATAAACATTTACAATAATCGGGTGAAAGATGGGACTCGAACCCACGACCCTCGGAACCACAATCCGATGCTCTAACCTGCTGAGCTACGTTCACCATGTTTAAATATCGGCTGCAAAAGTAATAAAAATTTGAATAGTGAAAGTATAAATTTTAATTTTTTTATGCTTTTTTGCTTACTACATGACGGAAAACGGCTGAAGGCTTCGTGGCTGTTGCCGACTTCAAATGTAACGAATGTGCATATATGCACAAAATTCATCATGTAAGCGGACAACTATGTTTTATTGCAGCTTCAAACGTTAAAAATAAACATGGAAAACCTGAGTTACAGATAATTATTTCATTGAACAAACCGGAAAATGCACTCGAATTTTACAAAGAACGCTGGCAAATAGAAACGGCTTTCAAGGCATTGAAATCAAGCGGATTTAATATCGAAGATACGCATTTGACCGAAATTCATCGAATCGAAAAAATTTTTTCTATCGTTATGATAACGTTTGCTTGGGCATATGTTGTTGGAATTTTTGCGCATGAAAACATCAAGCAAATCAAAGTAAAAAACCACTGAAATCTCGCTAAAAGCCTCTTTAAGTATGGCTTACAGATTATCGCAAACATTTTCCTTAACTCGCTTACGTTACCCAAATTCGACATCTTTAATTTTTTGTCATGTACTTAGGTAATTTATATTAATTTTGCAGCATGATAACATTAAATTATCCAGAAATACCGGCAGAAAAAAAACTTGTTGCAGCAACAGGTTTCTTTGATGGCATTCATGCAGGACACCAAGCCATTTTGCGCAATATTGCAGACGAGGCAAAACGGCAAAATAAAAAATCGTGTATAGTAACTTTTTGGCCTCATCCGCGAGTTGTTTTGGGCAAAGATGCAGAAACATTACGACTGCTGACTACCATAGACGAGAAAACGGAAATTATATCCAGATTCGGAATAAATTATTTTTATCTGATTCCTTTTACTCAAAAGTTTTCACAACTGTCGCCAATGCAATTTTTCCAAAATATTTTGATAGATAAAATTGATATTTCTCAACTTTATATAGGTTATAATCACCATTTTGGGCATAATGCCTGCGCAGATTTTGACGAAATAAAGAAGATAGGCGACACATTTAATATTAAGGTTTTCAAAACTGATGCAATCAGTTGCGGAAATCACAAAATAAGTTCTACAAGCATACGCCAACTGCTGGAAACGGGAAATGTGGAACAGGCAAATGCCATGCTTGGCTACGATTACAGCCTGCGGGGAATTGTTGTGCGCGGCAACCAGATAGGACGCACATTAGGTTTTCCTACTGCAAACATCCAGCCTAACGCATACAAAATGATTCCGCAAAACGGAGTTTATGCCGTAAGGGTGAAAATAAAAAATGCCGAATACAACGGAATGTTAAACATAGGTTTGCGACCTACGCTGAATAATACCGAAAAATCGGTTATAGAAGTTAATATTTTCGATTTCAATGAAGATATTTACGACATTACAATAAGCATAACCATATTGAAGCGAATAAGAGACGAACGCTTTTTTGCATCGCTGGACTTGCTGAAAAATCAATTAAAACAGGACGAATATACAATTCGTAAAATACTGGAATAAAAATCAGCGTATTTTTAGAACTATTTGACTTTTATTGTTGATTTCTGTGCTGGCATTGTGTCTGTTTTTATGCTGTCTAATTTGTTGTTTATATCGTAGATAGATGTTTGGATTTCATTCATTTTTTTATCGTTTTTGCTACCGTTATCTAAAATAGTTGTTTGGATATTGTTAATTTTCATATTTGTATCTTTACTGCCGTTATATGATTTTATACTAAAATAGAGAGTAATTAAGAATGTAATAATTGCTACTATGGTAGTCCAATGAAAATATTTCCAAGCTGTATTTGAAGCCTCTTCATTTGCTATCGCAAACAAATGATTTTGCAATTGATTTATATGAGAGTTGGTTATTTGCGCAAAATCGCTTGCATATCTATTATTTTGATTACACGAAATAGATATAAAATGCTTATTAAGAATATACATACAATTCCGAGCATATTCATATTTTATTTTGTCCAGTGTTTTTATATCTTTATCTTTTTGCTTTTGAATAAAATTATTGTGTAATTCTTTTAATGCAGGGACGAGTTCGTTATATAATAATTTAAGAACACCGAAATCATCCTTCTTTTCCTCTTTATAACTTTTTTTCCAAATGGTTTCAAAATCTTTACTCATCGTTCATATTTGCATTTACAAAATTAAATATTTTTTTTATTTTTTTCTTTAACATCGTTTTATTACTAAGCGATAAGTCATTCTGGAATTCATCTTTCATGAATAGATAGGCTTGAGATGTGTTTTTATCTTTATTAATATCTTCAACAACATCGAATAGATCATTCCAAACTTGTACTAGTAGTTTTGTTCCAGCCTTGTCATCTTTTCTATCTTCACCAGAAATAAATAATACTGGAAATACCAGATTCTTTATCTTAATAAAATTATTATATATTTTGTAGCCCTGTGGATTGTTGTCAGTGGTGTCTAAAACCCAATCAATAATAGCTCCTGAGAATGTATTCCATTGAATTGCGTTCAAATATCTTTCCGCATTATCATACAACGAATCCGTTTTATTGAACTTATAATAATTCTGGAAATGAGTCCGAAATATGCCATATTCATTATCATCAGATGGGAACACATCAAAATTTTCTCCCACTAATAAAGCCTTAATATTCTTAAAATGAGTCTCCACATCATCTATTACAAGAATTTTTGGTTTCGCTTCTGTTGTACACATATTGTTATTATTTTTAAAATTTATTATTATTTATTATTATGCAAAGTTATTATTATTTTTTTGAAATAGGAATCCAAACTTCAAAATTTTTCTCCTCGTTGTTTTCTTTCACAAAAATATTATTTTTCTTAAATATTGGATATAGACAATTGTATATTAAATTTAACCCTTTTATTCTTTTTTTTGTGGTTTTAATTTGACGGTTAATTTTATTAATACTTTGATCTTTTGCAAGTGAATATGGGCTATTGGATAGTATCAGGTAATTAATATTATTTTCTGATTTAAGTTCTAATTTAATATTCAATATAGTTGTTCTATTATATATTTGTGGATGATAGGGATGTGCTGCATATTTTCTGATATTATAAATAGTTTCAAAAACTATCTCTTTCATTAATATTTCAGAGAACAGAACATCTTGATTGCAATCGCATGTATTTGAGCCTATTGAATGAAATATACATTGATTACTCTGCGTACAACCACTAAATGAACCTGATTTAAAAGATAATATATATTTGTAATTTTCTTCAAATAAAGTTATAAACTCCTTCAATTTTGTATTTCCCTTAAAATTATCCTTTAAATATTTCTGACGCAATTCTATTTTGTTTACAAAAAAATCAAATAAAGTATCGTAATATTTTTTGTCTTCCTTTGTTTGACATTTGGTAGTAATAGGTTTAAAATAGTTATAAATCATATCTTTCACATAAGTGTCTGTTCCATGTTCCATTGAAAAAGAAATATCTTTTTTATTTTCCTCTTCCACAAATGCTCTTAGGCTGTCGTTATCGAAGTGGTGTTTGCAGAAGGCGAGAATGTCATCGCGCAAAAGCATAAGAAAACGCAGGCGTTTTGGGTCAAAACGTTTTGTAATGTCTGTTTTTGTTCCTGTTTCTGTTTTGCAATCGCCGCAACATGGGCATCCTTTTTCATCCAATCTGCATTTGTAAAAAACAATTACCGCAACCGGATTGCTTACATAGTCGCTTTGCCTGTTATATTCCAATAAAATATCTTTTATTTCTTCCTTTGTTTGCGCTTCTTTAAGCTTTTTAACCAGTTTTTGTTCTGTATTTAATGATAAATGAAAATGTTTCAAATCTTCGTTCAGGTATTTGACAAGTCGTTTTATTTTAATCTTTTTCGTTGATCTTAACAGGTCAACATGCAAATCCAGTATTTCTTTATATAGTTTATTATTATTTTGTTTACATATAGCCAATTTTTCAAGAAGTGTTCTTTTTGATTTTTCTTTGTCTTCAGTTGTTCTGAATACGTCAATATATTTTCCAAGCATTTCGTGATATGCCGTGTTTTCCTTAATATCTGTAATACGCATGAAAAGCAGATTGTTGTAGCGTTTGCCAAAAGTATCGCCTGTTTCAAACCATTTTTCATTCACTTTTATTTCTTTTTCCCCATGATATTCTTCCAAAGCAACAGTTACATAACCTTTTTCTTCATTTATATATTTCAATTCTATAACTGATTCGGGTTTTTTGCGGTTCTTTTCTTTAATGCCTTTGTAGAATTGATACACCAGCGTATCGTCTGCTGTCAGATTAGCGTCAATTTCATCATCTTTGTCATTAACACAATATTTTTCAACCGTATATAAATCTTCTTCCTGTATGTCGTTTTCGGGTTTGTTTTTGTCTGTATAGCGAACGGTAAAATAAGCGCCGCCATTTTTACATTCATCTGTGTTTATTCCTAAAATATAGGACAAACATTGCAGAATGTTGTTTATTTTTTCGTTTATTTTTCTATCATTGTTTTGATTATCATCCGTATCATTATTCAATAATTCTTTGAGATAAACTGTTTTGAAAAATGCTGTTTTCAAGTTTTCGTCCAAACTATCGTTTTTATAATCCCAAAGCATTTTCGTCAAAGCTTCTTTTCGTGCGGCTTGATTAGCGTCATTATAGTATGTTTCTATATTTTTACGAGCTTTTTCATAATTGTCAAAAGTAAACGAATTTTTGTTAGAAATAAATTCTTCACTTTTCTCAAATTCTTCAATGTAGGTTTTAAAAATAAAAGTATTTTCAAGCACCAAGTTACGCAGAAGTTCTACAAATTTGTTTGTAAAGTTGTTACGCAAGGTCAAATGTTTTGCTTTGTCGAAAACCTCAGTATCGTTTTTGGTAAGTTTAATGCGTATGTTGTTAATATACTTGTAGATATTTTCTATCAATTTTATAGCTTTGGCTTCATCGGTTTTTACAAGCTGCTCTATTATAGCAACATAATATGTTATAAAACCAATAGCGTAATCATCTTTTATTTCTTTATTTTTGTACTCATATTGTGGTTCGGAATAGTCAAATAAAGTTTTTTTGTTTGAAGTTTCTTTTTCTTGTGTTACCTGTACTTTGATTTTTTCTACTTCTGTTCTTTTAATTTTGTCATTCCAAGTATTTAGCATTATTTCTATTGCATTCAGCATTTCGATGGAAAAAATGTAATTGATTTTCAGATTGGCAGCCAAATGCAGAAAATGCTTGAAACTTTCATATTTGCAATGCGGCGTTGCGTATTTTCCATCAGATGATTTTCTAGTATGATATGAGGTAAAATCCGTTGTTGCTGCTATTTCGCTTACAAATTCTCTTAATTTTTTCAGCACCAAGTAAAAAGCAAATTCGCGAATATCCTTGTAATACACAAATGGCGGCGTTGCAAGAATATATGTTATTTTATTTTCAATTTCTTCCGAATAATCTGTATTAATTTCATCTTTTGCGTCCTTAATAAATTCCTTAACATTTGTGTATTCTTCTACATGTTTTTTTAATGCCGTAAATAATGTATCTTTTGCGGAATTGTTATTTTTGGGATCATTGTTATTTTTTTCTGTAAAACGTTTAATATTTTCTCTGTTTTTGTGATCAAACAAACCTTTGTTGTTTAACTTTCCAATAAAGAAACCGTACAAAGCTCTGAAAACAAGAAAATGAAACACATCATCCCATTCGCCTTGCGGATAGCGCAAATCTTTGTCGAAATCGAAGGGTTTGATTTTGTCTTTTTCTTCGTTGAAATACAGTTTCATTGTGTCGGTAACCGAAGTTTTAGCCAATATCTCAAATAATTTTCCCGTTTTTACATCTGGAAATTCATAGCCCGGCAAATGCACAGGAGGTAAATTGATAGAGGCATAAGCCAAAATTTTTTCGCCTTCGTCAACAGCTTTAGATAAATTATTTTCAACATCTTTTTTGTCAAAAAATCCCAATCTGTTGAATAAAACAATACAGCAATCAACAGTTTTTTGTTTAGAATCTTCATCTTTTAGTTTAGAATCTTCATCTTTTTCAGATGGAATGTTTTTAATATAATTGTTGATATTGTGCAACGAAGTGGCAGTGTGCAAAACATCATCTACAAAAATCACAAACGAATTTTTGCGGAAAAAACTTGCATTGAAGCGGATAAAATTTTGCAGAATATCGTCCATATCGCTGTATTGCAACACAGTAGCCGTTTCGGAAAAAATGTGCTGATTAACCATATTCACAAAACCCGAATTTGCCGTGCGCGAAGGCGTGATAATGATTATTTTATGCGTGTCGATTTTTGCTTTTATGTTTTCAAATTTTTTAGGATCTTTCAACCACTCTTCAATTTTTGTTTTGTTTCGTTCCAAAAACTTGTCGGCTTTTATGTAATGCTTGTAATGTTTATTGTCGCGGCAAACGTGTTTTTCCAAAATAAAAGATTTAATTTTATCTTTCTCTTCTGTATGAAAATACTGTTTAAAATCATTTTTGTTATCGGCAATGTCAGTTACCGGAAAACTGAAAATAGATTCGGGCGTAACGGCATTAGCGCCTGTTTCGAGCAGACATTTTTCGTCGGGCAAATTTCCGGGAAAACACAGTTTGCATTTGTATATCAAATTCCATTGCGTGTCTAAATTGATAAAATATTTTTGTTTTTGCCCGTTCGTCAGTTCAATCACATTATTATCTTTATCGTGTGTGTGCCATCCGAAAGGCGGGTAAAGTAGAGAAAATCTATTTCCTTTTGTGTATTCTATATATTTTTGATATTCAGCACTGTCTTTCTTTTTTTCTAAACGTTTTATATCCTCATTTGTGTAAGTATATTGCTTTTCTTCAAATGTTTCTTTATCTGCTACGCACAAAACATTTATTACTTTTTTGTTAACAATGTTCACAGGGCTTTTTCCAAGATTGGAACGGATTTTATCTATCGCTTTTTTGATTTTTTCCGAAGTGGAAAATGTAGAGGCAATAGGTATAATAATAATCACATTATCTTTAATGTCATCAGGATTTTTCAGGGCATTTCCATCTTCAAGAATTACATCGTGATTGATAGAAAGTGTTTTGTCTTGCAATTCCAGCAATCGCCTTACATTGCTAACCAAAAGTTCGGAATAGCGGCTGTAACCGATAAGCGTAACATCCTTAACTTGTTCATCTTGTTTCTTTCCGCCAGCATCTGCTGTTTTTATTGTACATTTTTCAAAAACTGCATCCGTTGTGCCTGTATCCGTTGTGCCTGTGTCCAGCAAATATTTGGCTATCAAAAACGCGAATCTGTTGGCATAAAAACTGTTGTAGAACATTCGCTTGGCATAGTAATAATCGCTGATATGAATTTTTGCTCCCAAACTGAAATGCGAATCTGAAATTTTGTAACCTTTAAACTCATAAAAAAACTTAGATTCGTTATCGGTTATATCATTAATGCTATCAGGCAATGTGCGAATATCCAAATTCAAAAGGTTGCGAACTGATTGCTCGAAAAGTGTAAGGTTGGTTTCTTTGTCTTTTATTAAAAGTTCAAAATTCAGCAGTTTATCGTCTTCAAACAAAGGGCTATTGTTTGTAGATGATATATTTTGCTTGTCCAACTCTGCGTCTGTTATAGGAGGATCAATATTTGTAATACGGTAAAGATTATGCTGATAATGGCTTATTTTTCTGTTGATAGCCAAATATTTTTCGTAAGTATTGCCTGCAAGTACCGAAGAGAACCATAGAGAAAGTTCACGATTCTGATAACTATCATTGTTGAATGTATAAGTATGTTTTATATAGAAAAGGATTGCGCTGTCAGGCATCCAAAAACCAAATACAATATTTTTATCTTTTTCTTCAGTGCTTGTTATTCCCTCAAATGCCTTTTCATATATTCTGCAAATATCTTTTATTTTTTTGTAAATATCCTTGTTCATGTTGTAAACAATGAGCGGAACTCTTTCAGGTTTTTCTACATTTGTAGAAAATTGTGTGCCAATCAGAAATCGTACCCAGTCACTTTCGGTAAATATATTCTCATAATCCGCTGCATTTACAACCACTATTTTGTCATTACTATTCGTATCTGGTTTATCATTACCATTCGTATCTGTTTCTTTTATGCATTGATGATAGAATGCTATTACATCGTTACTCCACGTTACAATAGTTGCACGCGAATCTTGCTTTGCAATTTCTTTATTCTTAATGTTATCATTAATATTGTAATAGCATAAATCTTTATAACGCAATTTATTGAGCAGAGAGGTTGGCATACCTTGCTCGTAATTCTTATCAGACGCCGAACTTACTTTTATTTCCTTTGCTGAAACATGAATGATAAAATTATAGTTTGTGCCAAACTTTACAAATAAATCGTTTTCATTTAATTGCTCTGACTGAAATGTTTTATCGTTACCTATATAAAAGCAATATGCCTCGTATTTATTAGGTATTTTGGACTTGGAAACAACTTTTACAATACCATTTTCAAGCGTGCATATCCGATGTGAAAAAAACAATAACCCAATTCTCGCATTCACTCTATATTTTTGGTGGTTTAGTTGTACATTGCTATAGTTGAATAAATATGGAAGAGCCGAATCGGTCAAAATTTTTATGTCTTTGTTTGCTGCCTCGCTTAATCCTTTATATACAGTCTTTTCATTTTCTTTATTTGTTCTTACAGCCTCGTCGTAACTTTCGCTATATCGGTCATTATCTGTCTTTATGGAATTTATATAATGTTGTGTTATTCCTGTTTGTCCGGCATCAATTACATTTATATCCAGAAAATATTCATCTTTTTGTTTTTCAAACCAATTAGTAAAGTTTTGACCAAAAATTTTTAATGTTTCTGTTTTTTCTTTGGAAAAAACACGAGCCGAAATTACGCCAATTCCTTGTTTTCCGTCGTATCCCGAATGTTCTTTTATGTTTTTAGCCAATTCATTTAATCCTGTGTAAATGTTTTCAACTTTTTGAAATATGTAGGACAACGTATCATCAAATTTTAGTGCATTCTTTCCATATTCGGTTTCTGCATATCGAGAAATAAACAAGTACAAAAAATAATATTCTATCGGACTTTTTCTAACAAAATTATATTTTTTTAATGCCGTTGATATATTTTTATGGTTTAAATTATTTAATATATCAAATGTTTCCTGTGCATATTTGATATATAAATCAGTATCTGTTAATTTGCGAAAATCTACATCAAGGCGTTTAAAATATTTCAAATTTTCATTGACCAGAATATGCGGAAAGAAGCCTTTTGAAAGAATCAAGTCGTCAGGATTCGGAAATTCTTGCTTATCATTGTATTCACTTCTGATAATAAAGAATGTATTCGGGAAATAAACATTTAGAAAAGCAAGATGCTGACGTGCAATTTGCAACGACTTTTGAGCCTTTTCGTGTTTTTTATTGAACTCCCTATTTTCTGCATCTTCCTCGTTTTCTTCCTCTCCATCGTTTTGTATTGTACGATAATAAGAATTGTCATGAAACGCTAATCCAATGTCTATCGTTTCATTTTTAGCAGCCAGACTTTGCTTCAACAGCAACAAATAAGCATAAAACAACTCATCAATGGCTTCCAAATCGGGAGAAAATTTAAATATTAACCGATGATTATCTGGAATTGTTTCGGAGCCATTAAGATATGGCACCAGATATTTGTTGATTTCTTTAATTCCAACAATGGCTTTTGTTATAATGGGTGGGTCGTTACTTTGTTCTTTCATAAGTATTTATTAATATGTTTTTGACCAATGGTTAATACATTGTTTCGTATTGCTTTGTGTTTTTTAACTGTTAAAAAATATGCAAATGTACAAAAAAAAATTAATTTTACACATAGCGTTAAAAATATTGTCGAAAATTTACGGTTGCTTCTGAAATACAGTTTCACGATAAAAAAAATCATGTCGTATTATTTGTAATCTTAAATTTTTCATGTACATTTGTAACTGTGAACTTGTTTACAAAAAAATTATTATGAAAGAAAAGAAATCGAAAGCATCGAGCAACAGTTATGCAAAGAAGATGTGGTCAAATATTTACATGCGCAATATCATATATGCCGTTTTGTTTTTTACGGCAATAATATTTGCTTCAAAATGGTTTTTGAATAATTTTACACGTCATGGAGAAAGTTTCCCTGTTCCCAATTTTAAGGGAATGACTATTGAAGATGCAAAAAAATTGGCGGCAGAAATGGATGTGCGTATAGAAATCAATGATTCGCTGTTTGTTGCAAACTCGCCTGCTGGCGTTGTACTGGAGCAGCATCCTAAGATAAACGCTCATGTCAAAAAAAATCGAATGATTTATCTTACAGTTAACTGTATAATGCCCAAAAAAGTTGAAGTTCCCAATATTGTAGGATATTCGGTGCGTCAGGCGGTAACGGTGCTTGCAAGCAAAGGCATAGCAGTAGGCAAAATCACCTATGAGCCTGACATGGCAATGAACAATGTTATTGGGCAAGTGAGCAAAGACGTTCAGACAAAACGCCTTATTACATTTAACACAAATGAAGACAAACGCACGGCAACCGTATTTTTGGGCGATGAAATTGAATTAATCGCAGGTTTGGGAAATAATTCCGACGAATGTTACACTTATGTTCCGAATGTTACAGGTAAAAATCTTAACGAAGCCAAAAGAGTATTAATAGAATCATACCTGAATACAGGCAAAATCACTTACGATTCTACAGTAAAAACGGAAGAAGACAAACGCAACGCTATTGTTAAAACCCAATATCCGAGCGGAAACGGAAATAGTCGGCAACCGCTTGGCGACAATGTTGATATTACTATGACTCTCAAAAAATAAACGACATGAAAATTATAAAAACATTGCTAATAACAGCAACACTGATATTCGCAAACACTGTAAATACAGATGCACAGGAACTTCTAATCGGTTTGCAGGAAAATTCGGTTGTTAAAAAAATTGCCGAAAAACGTTCAACTAAAATGAATTTGCAAAGTATGATATTAAGAGAACTGCCGTTTATAGACGATTTTGCAAAAAATACAGGATTTGTTCCCGACCAGTCAAAATGGCAAGGCACAAGCGTTTATATAAATAATTCGTACGGAATAAATCCGCCCAGCATTGGAGTTGCCACTTTTGATGCTATTAACAGCAAAGGCGAATTGTACGATGTAGGATATACTTCGGTATCGTTTCCTGCGGATACGCTTTTATCGCAACCGATAAATCTTGCATATCCTAACGATTCCATATATTTGACATTTTATTTTCAAGCCGGCGGATACGGCGATTTGCCTGAAAACCGCGACTCGCTCATTCTTCAATTTTCGCCCAATGGCAACATCTGGAAAACAGTATGGAAAGCATTTTCTACGTTTACCGATTCGGCAATAACCGAAATTTATTATCGAAACGGAGAAACATCAACATATTCGCACTCTATGGGTTCTATTCCGAATTTTTTCAAAGCCCATGTAAAAGTTGATAAATCAGAATATTTAACAAACAGTTTTCATTTCAGATTTATAAATCATGCAAGCATTTCGATAAATACATTTACACCTGGACGCGCCAGCAATGCCGACCACTGGAATATTGATTTTGTTTATCTTGATAAAGGACGAACAGCGCTTGACACACTTATCAAAGATGTGGCAATTACAATGCCGCAGCAACCGTTTACAGAAGTATATGAAGAAATTCCATGGCGACATTACAATTCTGATGCCCGCTCAAAACTGTTTGGTACAGACATGTCAATAAGTTTATCTTATCAAAATTTAGGCTGGGGAACAAGAAATGTAGGCAAACATTTCGAAATTACGCCAATGTTCGGCAACGGCGAGCATCTTGAATTTGCGGGAAGCACAGAAAACATTCATGATTTTGAAACATTCAGCAATGAATATTTAATTTCCGATTACGATTTTTATTCGGACACCGACAGCGCACTGTTTGAAGTAAAATCATATCTTATAACAGACGGCGATCCTGCCCGCGTTGATTACAGATACAACGATACAACAATTTATTATCATAAATTTTACGACAGTTACGCCTACGATGACGGAACGGCAGAAAACGGATACGGACTGTTTGGCACAGGCACATCGTCAGGAAAAGTTGCAATGAAGTTTTACTGCTTTGCAAACGACTCGTTGAGCGGCGTTTATATGTATTTCAATCATACAATCAACAATGTAAACGAAAACAATAAGTTCAGACTTACCGTTTGGAGCGACGACAATGGAGTACCCGGAGAAATATTATATACCCAAAACGCAACAAAACCTGTATATTCCGACAGCCTGAATAAATTTGTAGCTTACAAATTTTCAAAACCGATTTTTATCGGACGCAAAACCACATTTTATGCAGGCTGGATGCAAACAAATGATGATTTTGTAAATCTTGGGTTCGACCGCAACAGAAATCATCAAGACAAAGTTTTTTACAATATAAATAATTTGTGGGAATCAAGCATTTATGCAGGCTCTCCTATGATACGTCCCATTTTTTCACCGCGCGAACGATTTCCTGTAAATCCTGTTCTTCCTCCCGAAACTTCAGGCGCGGAAGTAGCGAGCGTTGTATTAGCGCCCAATCCATCTGCCGATTACATACGCATGATGTGGACAGATGATACAGAAAATATTACCGCAAAGCGCATCGAAATTTATAATATGAACGGACGATTAATGAAAATTGAAAATTGCAGCAATAATATTATCAACGTTTCTGACTTGCAGGCTGGAACTTATATTGTACGTATTTATTCGGGAGAAAAAATTAAGGAAACAAAAAAAATTATTGTATCAAAATAAAATGTCGGATGAAAATATTGAAATAAATGAAGATCAAACCGATCTTTACGAACATTATTCGTTCACAGTGGATAAAGGTCAAACGCCTGTTCGTATTGACAGATATGTAACCGATAAAATTGAAGGCGCATCTCGCAATCGCATACAAAATGCCGCCAATTTGGGCTGGATTCTGGTAAATGATATTGCAACAAAAAACAATTACAAAGTCAAGCCTCTTGATAAAGTATCAATAATGATGCCTTACGAAAGGCGCGGAGTAGAAATAATTCCCGAAAATATTCCTCTTGATATCTTATATGAAGATGATGATTTGCTTGTAATAAACAAAGCCGCAGGAATGGTAGTGCATCCCGGACACGGCAACTATTCGGGAACGCTGGTAAATGCTCTTGCATATTATTTGCGCGAAAGCAAAAACATGAACCTCGAAGACGAGCGGGCAGGATTGCTTGTGCATCGTATAGATAAAGATACTTCGGGGACAATTGTAGTTGCCAAAAAACTCGAATCTCTGAAAAATTTAGCGCAACAGTTTTTTAACCATACCGTGCAGCGAAAATATTTTGCACTGGTCTGGGGACAATTTGAAAACAGAGAAGGAACAATCACAGGAAACATTGCGCGATGTACAAGCGACAGACTGCGATTCAAAGTTTATAATGATGAAAATACAGGCAAACATGCCGTAACTCACTATAAAGTTGTTGAAAATTTCGGTTATGTATCGTTGATAGAATGTAAACTCGAAACAGGCAGAACGCATCAAATTCGAGTACATTTGTCGCATATCGGGCATCCGCTTTTTAACGATGAACGCTATGGAGGCAATAGAATACTGCACGGAACAACATTTACAAAATACAGGCAATTCATAAATAACTGTTTTGAACTTGTACCGCATCAGGTTTTACATGCGGCGGTTTTGGGTTTTGTACATCCTGCTACCAACAAAGAGATGCTGTTTGAAGTTCCCATGCCTGCAAACATGCAATTGCTTATCGATAAATGGCGCAGATACGTATCAAACAGAGAAATAGAAGAATAATTCATAATATTGAAGATTCTATGGAGAATTCAAAAATACAGATAATTTCATACATTACATGATGTTCCCAGCCATGACAAAACGTCATTGCGCTACGCTCAAAGACAAAGCAATCCAGAAAACCAAAAAAAACCATTCCCTCCTCAAAAAAAAATTTTTTTTTTAACATTCATCTCCGAACGTTTTTTGTCCCATAATTTACATTATGTTAAGTTTGGAAACACAAAAGTAATTAAATTTTAATTAATTACAAATTTTCTAAAAA
>JAISNL010000007.1 GCA_031276235.1 Prevotellaceae bacterium
TGATTATTCTAATGAAAATATTATTTATGAATTTTGTGCCGATAATAAACTGATAATAAATGGATATGTTGAAAATGATTTCAGTTCAGGCGAACATTATTATTCATATCAACAGTTAAACGTTTGTCCCACTTGTGATCCGGGACCAAACTTGACAATAGATGATAATCTGATATATTGCTTTGCAAGGAAGGATTCCAATGAGATGATTATTGGAGGAGATGAAGTCATAATAAATGAAAAAATAAAAGTTATAATTAGATATTTCAAACAAATAAAATAATTATGAAAAAACTATTATTACAAACCACAGCAATATTGCTGATTTTAGCAGGAGTGATTGCCTGCGGGAAGGAAGAAAAAATAGGTGAACATTCTATCATAGGGAGATGGAAGTTGATGGAAGTAGTACATATATCAGGAAATGATTATTATGTTCGAGATACCATTGATTATTCCAATAACAATATAATTTATGATTTTCATTCTGATAACAAATTAATAATACAAGGATACATTGAAAATGATTTGCAACAAGGTGAACATATTTACAATTATACACAACTTAACGTTTGTCCTACTTGTTTACCCGCTCCCAACCTTGTAATTGATAATGATAGTAGAGTTTTTTGTAAGATAGAAGTTCATGATGCTACAATAAAAATGTCAATAGGTGGAGAAGCTATAATAGGAGAATCACAACGAATTAAAAATTTTATTAGAATATAAAAAGTTATGAAAAAAAAAATAATAACATGTTGCCTGTTCCTTACTGTCTATACAGTTTTTGGACAAAAAAATGTAATTTTTTCAGAAATACAAAAGGCAAAAAATCACAATGTCCAATTCGACACAATATCTATTGTTACCGATAAAGCAAGCCTTGATAAGAACATTATCCGCCAGTTCAAAAACCCAAATGATGTTTATTTTTTGAATTATATTCCTATTGAGATGAAAGAAAAGACTAAGGCAATAAATATAATTATTCCCTTAGCAAATAAAGAACTCGCATTAGAATTAGTAGAGGTTTCCGAAAATTTTTATGATTATGAAGTTGTAACATCTGATGGAAAAACATATCCTGCAAACAAAAATATTAAACATTATCGCGGAATCGTAAAAGATGAAGATAATAGCATAGTTGCCATAACATTATATAACGATGAAATAATAGGCATGATAGCGACAAAAGAAGGAAACTTTAATATAGTAAAAGATATAAATTCCATGAGGCATATTTTATTTAATGATAACAATTTAATACGCGAACATGATTTTTACTGCGGAACAATAGACGATAATTCTATTTCATATTCTCAAGATGTTCTATTTCAAAATCATAATTTTCCTAATAATACAGATTTATCAACACAATCTTTAATTGCTAACAGAAATGTTAAAATTTATCTCGAAACGGAATATGACATATACCAAAATAAAGGCAATAAATCAGCCGTAGAAGCATTTGTTACCGGACTGTTTAATCAGGTAGCATTACTGTATCAAAATGAAGATATTTTAACAACACTGTCTCAAATCTATATTTGGACTGCTAATGATCCATACACAGCGACGAATACCGACGATTTACTGATACAATTTCAAACTAATAGAACTTCTTTCAATGGTCATCTCGGTCAATTATTAACATTTAGAGATGTAGGAGGAGGGATAGCAGCAGCAATTGGCGGACTTTGCAATTCATCAGTGGCGAATAGATTGTCTGTGGCAAGAATTGATAATACATTTAATACTTTCCCTAATTATAGTTGGACTGTATCTGTTATTACACATGAGTTTGGACATTTGTTAGGCTCAAGCCATACACACGCTTGCGTTTGGAATGGTAATAATACTGCGATAGATGGTTGTGCAGGAGGAACAGAAGGAAATTGCTCAAATCCAGGTTATCCATCGGGAGAAGGAACTATAATGAGTTATTGTCATTTGTCAGGCAGACCGGGTATAAGTTTCAATCTTGGATTTGGCACTCAACCTGGAAATGTAATTAGAAATGCAGTAAACAATGCTTTATGCTTGATTGAAATATTAGGCAGTAATTCTGTATATGCCGGTCAATCCTATACATATACAGTCCCAAATTTACCTGCAGGCACTTACGTACAATGGGGCGCTACCAATAATGTATCTTTTTCAAGTGGAACCACGGGACAATCTGCTACACTCAAAGCAAATAATAATAGCAGTACAGCAACAATATATGCCTTCCTTTCAGGCACTATGTATAAAACTCTTTATAAAAATATTTCAGTAGCTCAAGGAAATTTTTATGTTGATTACTACGGTGACTATGCCGTTGCTAATTTTTTTTCTCGATATGTGCAATGCTTTGAATGGAACATATCCGGATTTAATACAGAAATAGGTACGGGGGACATTAGCTGTGCCGGTAGTGGTAACTCTTGTTCTCTAACACTTACTCCATTACCTGGCGCTACCAGCGGATATGTAGCAGCACGCGCTCATTATGAAAGCGGTTTTATAGGCGATTGGTATCTTATTGATATTCCCATTTGGCGACCTGTATTTGATGTAGCCAACAGTACTTGCGGAGAGGAAAGTTTTTCAATAGGATTAGTAGATGGTGCTTATTGTGGTCAGGGTAATCTATATTACTGGACTGTTGACGGTCATTTTTATGGTGTTACATACGACCCTTACGTAACAATACCATGGTGTCTTCAAGGTAAACATACTATTTCGGTTACTTATGAGGTCAGTTACTGTGATGCAATACATTTAAACGGTTCTCTAACTTTTAATACTGGGTGCTATTGTTCGTCTAGCAGCGCCTATTCCGCCGCCTACCCAAATCCTGCGGGAAATGAACTAATTATTGACAGAGAAGAAACAAATAATGCAATACAAACACAAAGCACACAGATAAACAACGAAACAGTGAAAGTATTGTTGTATAGCCACAGCACAACCAAACTGGCGTACTCTAAGGATTTTCAGGCATCGGCGCAGCAAATAAAGATAGACACATCGCAACTGCCAGACGGAATTTACTATCTCAACATAATATCAAACAACGAAAAAATAAAAGAACAGACAATCATTGTGAAACATTAATATTGTATAAAAACGAAATTATTAATAAAAAAATAAAAATATTGTTTAATTAAAAAGGAAATAAAAAATGGAAAAAATTAAAAAATTTATTTTGGTTGCATTTTTTGCAACAACTGCATTAGGCATAACTTCGTGTAATTCGGATGTAGAGCCTATAGTATTTACACCGCAATCTCAATTGGCGTTTTCCGTTGCGGATATAATGAGAAACGGATTATTTGGAATATTTGCGATTGAGGAAGCCATATCTGCACAAATCGCTAAAGGAGAAGAATTACCATCAACAGTGGTAGTTATAACAAATGATTTGGGAGATACCACGGGTTGGAAATCAGGTTTTGACCCTCTAACCACATATTTTAGAGACAGCCTGACAGTAACGTTTAGCGGTTCTCCTCTTGGCAATGGCAGCGTTAAAACTATTGACTGCTCCAAACTTGCATTGGAGACTCGTGAGGGCAAAACGCTTAAAGTTTTCGGCATAATTGAAGTAACAAATGTTTCAACATCCGCAAACGCAACATCCCGTGATATACATACACAGGAATTCGGCTGGGGTGAAATGAATAACGATGTGAAGCTGAATGCAAATTATACATTTAACAGCACATATTCCAACAAAATAATCACAGAATGTAAAGTAAGCGGAAGCGCTAATGGAAATCATATCACCTATGAAACGTTTTCACAGGATATAACTACAGATATGATTTTCGGGCAAGAGACTTATTTCACAGGCGGATCAATGACTCTTACAGCGCCATATTTCGGAGGATTTGCTGCTCCTATAGATGTATCGTTTAGTCCTTCAGGTTCAATGACTGTTACATACAACGGAGAAACATCCGTATATTAAAAATTTGATGATTTTATAAACATTTTATTTATTTGGAAAAACTCATTTAACATAGAACCCCCAAATTCTCCATAACTCCAAAATCCCGAAAAGCATTCTGCTATCGGGATTTTGACTTTTATTATATTCTCGTCATCGGAACAGTATCGTATCCGCAAGTTAGACTGTTCAAATATTTGAAATAGCCTGTTATTGCAATCATTGCAGCGTTATCGGTTGTAAATTTAAGCGGAGGAAGATACACACTCCAATTCCTGCGCTTCCCTTCAGCCTCAACAGCGTTGCGTAATCCAGAATTTGCAGAAACGCCGCCAGATATTGCTACTTCTTTTATTTCTGTCTGTTCCGATGCTTTTACAAGATTTTTTATCAAAATTCGGATAATCGTATTTTGCAGAGATGCGCACAAATCCGCTTTGTTTTCTTCAATAAAATTGTGATTTTCGGCAATTCTGTCGCGAAGAAAATACAAAAATGATGTTTTCAGTCCGCTGAAACTGTAATTCAGCCCGCCAGCAACAGGCTGCGCAAATGTAAACGCATTCATGTTTCCTTCTTTTGCAAGTTTATCAACAACAGGACCTCCGGGATAGGGCAATCCAATAACTTTTGCGCATTTGTCGAACGCCTCGCCGGCTGCATCATCAATAGTAGCGCCGATAATTTCAAAATTAATATAATCTTTTACTACAACAAGTTGCGTATGTCCGCCTGAAACAAGAAGACATAAAAACGGAAATTTGGGATGAGGATTTTTTTTATCTTTTTCATCTAAAAAATGAGCAAGAATATGCCCTTGCAAATGATTGACATCAATCAATGGAATATTTAACGCTTGGGCAAGCCCTTTTGCAAAAGAAACGCCAACCAGCAACGATCCCATTAATCCCGGACCGCGTGTGAATGCTATTGCCGAAATTTCATTTTTTTCAATTCCTGCCGCCTTAATCGCCATTGATACAACAGGAACAATATTCTGTTGATGCGCACGAGATGCAAGTTCGGGAATTACGCCTCCGTAAAACTCGTGAACAGATTGATTTGCAATAATATTTGACAGCAAAACGCCATCCTTTATTATTGCCGCCGACGTGTCGTCGCACGATGATTCTATACCAAGAATAATAGCCATATTTTTTATAAATTATGCAAAAATGTTTCAAATGTACCGAATATTTCAATTTTTTTCGTTTTTTTTGCAGATTATATCTGTAAAAAATGTTGTTAAGAACGATTAAAGGAATATTGCAAATATTGTTGTTACTGGCAATTTTATTGCCTTTAACAGTTTTTTTTATGCTTAAACTTCCATCTGTTCAAACATACCTCGTTCAAAAAATAACGAATGAAATATCACAAATAACGAAAACGAAAGTAAGTATAAAATCGGTAAACTACAAATTTTTTAAAAGTTTGACGCTTGATGATTTATATGTTGAGGATACAGAAGGCGATACGCTTATAAGTATAGCCGAAGTAGAAGTAAGCCTTGCAAATATTCGATTTGCAGAAAAAAAAATAAATTTCAGTTCAGTAAAACTTACTGACGGACAGTTTAATTTAATCACAACTAACGATACTCTTAATCTGGATAAATTATTGGAGCGTCTGTCAGGCGATGCATCAGGCGACAGTACAGCGAAAAACGAAAGTTTTTCAGTATCAACCAAACAGTTAAAATTGAATAATTTTAGATTTTCGTTGCAGGATAGAGATGATACGGACGAAACAATACCTTCTCAAATTAATTTTTCGGATTTAAGAGTTGACAGCATATATCTCAGCGCAAACAACATAAAAATAGTTGCGGATACAATATTTTTCGATATTTCGCATCTCGGATTTCGCGAAAAATCAGGTTTTCATCTTATAGAAATTTCAACAGGAAAAAAATCGTATGTCTGCTCGCACAGAGCCTTTTTGCCCGAACTTTCGATAATTGATGACTATACGTATTTGAAATTTGAATATTATGCGATGAATTTTCCAAACGGCAGCGACGATATTGACGATTATTTGAACCGAGTTCGCATGGAAGCCAATATTGACGGCGGATATTTGGCTTTCAAAACAATAGGTTTTTTTGCTCACGATTTGGCAAGCAACAATATTGTTGTTTTTCCGCAAGGCAAGGTCAACGGAACGGTTGCCGACATGCATACCGAAAATTTTAACATACAAAGCGCAACAGGTTTTACAAGCATTACAGGCAATTTTTCGTTTAAAGGTTTGCCCGAAATTGACAGTACAAACTTTACATGCAACAATGTTACAATATATACAAATATAAAAGATATAAATGCAACATTAAAGCAAATTACGCAGACCGGAGAAAATATATTGGGCAAAGAATTTGAACCGTTTACAAATATTGACTTTTCAGGAAATTTGAACGGACATTATAATAAGTTTACGGTAAAAGGTTTATTCAATACAAATCTCGGAACGGTAGAAACCAAAACACTGTTTGATTTTTCATCTGTTAAAAGTGATTTTGAATTTAACGGTGATTTGATATTGGCAGATTTTGATCTGGGAAAACTTGCAGGCTTTGAAAATGTGAAAAATGTATCGCTAAATCTCGATAAAATGCGAGGTATGCAACCTGTAAACGGCGAATTCGATTTGTATGCAAAAGGCAAAATCTCCGATTTGATTTTCAACGATCGTAAATATAATAATATTGATATTGAAGGGAATATATCGAATAATGCATTCAACGGAGATCTCGTATGCCACGATGAAAGTTTGAAATTTGGCTTTTCAGGTAATGTCAACATGAATAAAACCGAACAAACCGATTACCGTTTTGTTTTTACAGCAAACGTAACCCATGCCGATTTATACAGGCTGAAAATAAAAACCAATGATACGGCATCTGCATTTTCAGGAAAAATTGTAGCCAATCTGTACGGAAAAGGCGTCTATTTCAACGGAACGCTAAAATTGCAAAATGCAAAATATAAAGATTCGTACGAAGTTATCAATATTGACGAAATACAGATGAACGCAAAACAAACCGAAAATACCAATAAAATATCGTTAAAATCATCGTATTTTGATGCAGAATACAAGGGCGATACAGGATTTGGCGGTTTTCTGTCGAATGTCAAATTTATAATGTCAAAATATGTTCCGAATATTAACAGCAATGATACAAATAATATAAAAAACGGTAATTACGAATTGAATGTCAGGGCAAAAAAAATACGCGATATTGCACAAATTATAAGTCCCGAACTTTTTATAGCAGAAAATACTGCCGCAAAACTCAAAATAGATGAACATTCGGCAAAATTGGATGTGCAATCCGATTTCACAGGATTTGGAGACATCATTGTTAAAAGCATTAACCTGAAAAGCGAAATCAATTCAAAATTTGTATTTGATGCAGATTGCAAAAACATGACAATTGAAGGTTTGAATTTTAAAAATTTGTCTGTAAACGGCAATATCATCGACAATGAAATATTAACGGAAATAAACTACGACAACAAAACAGAAAGCGTAAATAAAGGAACGGTTAATATACAGACGCAAATATTGAAAAATAATGATGAAAATATTTATTACCGTTTCAAAATCAAGCCATCGCAAATAATAATCAACGGAGCGGCATGGAATTTTTCAATGAACGAAATGATAATCAAAAAAAAATATTTTGAAGTGTCAAAATTTAATGCTGTCAGCGGCGAGCAAAAGATTTTTGTGAACGGAATATATTCTGCAATTCCAAATACTTCAATGAATTTGGAATTGACCAAATTAGACATGAAAAATTTCAATCCTGTATTTGAATCCGAAGGATATAAATTTGAAGGACAGATTTTCGGTAAAGCGCAAATCGCCAATATTGGAGGAAATTCAATGTTTTCTGCCGACATCAATACAACCGATATTTATGCAAACAACTGGCTGCTTGGCAAAATTGCTATAAAGAGCCGATGGAAGGAAGAAACAAAAAGCATGGAATTTTCATCGCAAATTACAAAAAACCAAACCCACAAACTCAATGTACAAGGTTCGTACATGCCTAATAAAGATTATTACGATTTGACTTTTAATGCCAAAAATTTTGAACTCAAAACAGCCGAACCGCTTATTGCCGGCGAGTTGAACGGTATAAAAGGCAACCTGTCGGGAATTTTGAATTTGAAAGGCAAAGCGGGAAAATTAAATTTGCTTGGCAATGCAACTCTCGACAGTTTGGAGTTTACGGTTGATTTTTTGAAAACTCACTATATTATTTCATCGCCTGTAAGTTTTGTCGAAAATGCAATTAAAATACAGAATGCAACATTATACGACATGCAAAACAATACAGGACGTTTAAATATTGTTGTGAAGCACGAGAATCTTAAAAATTTTGTATTCGACATCAACGTTAACGCAAACAAATTGCTTGGACTCAATACAACTAAAAACGACAGCAATGACTTTTACGGAAAAGCATATATTTCGGGACTTGTAAGAATTAACGGGAAACTTGACGATTTGGATTTTAATATCAACATCAGACCCGAAAAAAATACAAAAATTGTGATACCTGTCAATTCGGCAGTCTTATCCGAAAAAACGCTTCTGACTTTCGAAACATACAATGCAGCGGGCGAGCAGAGCAACGAAGCGCAATTTATGGAACAGATTAAAAAAAATAAAGCAGCATCTACGGCAAAGTCTGACCTCAACATATCTCTTGCACTTACAATGAACAGAAATGCAGAAGTTGAAATTGTGCTTGACGAAAATTCGGGAGATGCAATAACAGTAACAGGCTCTGGAATATTGCAAATGAATATAAATCCGCGTGAAGAAAAATTCAAATTATATGGAAATTACATCATCGACAACGGAAAGTTCAAATGGACGCTGCCAATGCTCAATTTTGTGGCAAAAGAATTTTCGATAAACAGCGGCAGCCAGATAAATTTCAACGGCGATATGAACGCAACAAAAATAAATATTACCGCCGATTATGTACGACCCTTACGTTTGTCGCTGCGCAATCTTTTAGCAGATACAACCATCAGCAGTGCAAAATATCCAGTTGTATGCAGAGTGCAGCTTACCGACAACATTTCCAACTTCAAAATAAAACCGGTGATCGACATTCAGAATATAGATGTTGATACAAAAGCACGCGCACAGTCAATGCTCAATACCGACGAAAAATTATGGAAACAGTTCTCATTCCTGCTTGCTTTCGGAAATTTTATACCCGAAGAACAGATGGGAAGCATTATCAGCAATGCAAGCATAACATCAAATATTTCTGAAATTTTATCAAATCAGTTAAGCGCATGGCTTGCCTCTCTTAAAGTTCCCGTTGATCTTGGCGTTGACATTCGCACAGGAAACGCATCCAATGAAACCGAATTTGACGCTCACGCATCGGTTAAAATGTTTGAAGACAGAGTTGAAATCACAGGAAATATAGGCAGTGCGCCGCGTACATCAACAAGCGATGTTGCAGGAAATTTTGACGTAGATATAAAACTTAATTCTCAGGGAAGTTTGAAATTAAAAGGATTTAGCCATTCAACAGACGAATATACAGACGATACCGAAACAAGCCGACAGGGAATACGAATTTCGTATCACGGCGGATTTAACACATGGGGCGAGTTATGGAATTCAATATTCCGTTCCAAAAAATCGCGCCAGAGGCGGGAAAACTTTCGCCAGAGGCGATATATTCAGGACTCAATAAATTCGGCGCAGCAAAATCAAAACGAATTTGAAATAAAATCAGACAGTACTGCCGTCCAAATTAATTCAGGCGATATTCAGGAGTGATTTTTAAATTAATTGAATCATTCACAAACCAGTCAAATAACAGAACAGTATAAAAACCAATAAATACCTGAACACAGTGAACTTATTAAAATGAGATAAAACAATAGATTTATATATTTTTAATTAATTTTGCCGCAAATTACAAATTTTGCATAATGATTGATATTAAAAATATACGTAAAGATTTTCCTGTTTTGAACACTGCCGTTTACGGAAATCCTTTGATTTATCTTGATAATGCTGCAACCGCGCAAAAACCCGAATGTGTAATTCAAACAGTTGACGAACTGTACCGAACATGCAATGCAAACATTCATCGCGGAGTGCATTTCATGAGTGAACAATGCACCGAAAAATACGAACAGGCACGCGAAAAGATTAGACAATTCATAAATGCCGAAAAAAAAGCGGAAATTATTTTTACATCGGGAACTACGGGAGCAATAAATACTGTTGCAACTTCGTTTGGCGAGCGGTTTGTGTCCTCCGAAGACGAAATAATTATCAGCGAAATGGAACATCATTCAAATATCGTTCCGTGGCAACTGCTTTGCGAACGCAAAGGCGCAAAAATCAAAATAATTCCATTCGATGATAAGGGAATTTTACGTACGGATTTGCTCGATGAACTGATAAATGAACGTACAAAAATCATTGCCGTTACACATGCTTCAAACGTTTTGGGTACAATAAATCCAATAAAACAAATCATCGCAAAAGCGCATAAGTACAATATTCCCGTACTTGTGGACGGCGCTCAGGCTGTGCCGCACGAAAATGTTGATGTGCGCGATTTGGACTGCGATTTTTACGTTTTTTCAGGGCATAAACTTTATGCCCCAACAGGAACAGGCGTACTTTACGGAAAAGAAAAACTGCTTGAACAAATGCCTCCTTATCAGGGAGGAGGAGATATGATTGCTACTGTAACTTTTGAAAAAACAACTTACGCCCCGCTTCCCCTCAAATTTGAAGCAGGCACACTCAATTTCACAGATGTTATTGCGCTTGGAGCCGCCATTGACTATATCAACAAAACAGGACTGCAAAATATTGCAGAATACGAGCATCAACTGCTTGACTATGCTACTCGAAAACTGCTGGCTATAGAAGGTTTGAAAATATACGGCGAAGCCGCCGAAAAAGTTGCGCTTGTATCATTTCTTCTTAATAACATTCACCATCTTGATACAGGAATGATTTTAGATAAAAAAGGCATTGCCGTACGCACCGGCGCTCTTTGCGCAGAACCGCTTTTGGCACATTTCGGCAAAACAGGAATGGTAAGAGCCTCTTTCGCATTTTACAACACATTTGACGAAATTGACGCACTGTGCGAAAACCTTGAAAAAATATCGCTAATGTTTAAATAAATATTTTACAAATGACTATAAACGAAAAACAAAATCAAATAATAGAAGAATTTTCTGCGTTTACCGACTGGATTGACAAATATGAATACCTTATCGAAACAGGTAAAAATCTTGCCGCGCTCGACGAAAAACATAAAACCGAACAGCATCTTATAAAAGGCTGCCAGTCGCGAGTATGGATTGACGCCGAATATACAGATGGAAAAATTATTTACAAAGCCGACAGCGATGCAATTATTACTAAAGGAATAATTTCGCTGCTAATCGAAGTAATGTCAGGACACACGCCAAGCGAAATAATAGATGCAGACCTGTTTTTTATTCACAAAACAGGCTTGCAGGAAAACCTTTCGCCTACACGCTCAAACGGATTGCTGGCAATGATTAAACAAATGAAACTTTATGCAATTGCTTTTAAAGCCAAACACAATGAACTATGATTGAACTCGAAAAAAAAATAATAACGGTATTAAAAAATGTGTACGACCCCGAAATTCCCGTAAATATTTACGATTTGGGGCTGATATACGAAATAATTACAGATGAAAGCAATGTAGTGCATATAACAATGACGCTTACAGCGCCCAACTGCCCAATGGCAGACGAACTTGTTGACGATGTTCACAGCAGCGTAAAAGCGCTTGCCGAAGTATCGAATGTCATTGTAAAATTAACATTTGAACCGCCATGGGACAAAAGCATGATGACCGAAGAAGCGCTGCTGGAACTCGGATTGATGTAATTAACCGTAAACCGCAGCCGAAACGCTCTACAACATATCTGCTTTTAGGCTCTGATACAGGCGACAGAGAGAAGCACATAAACGATGCATGTAATTTTGTGAAAAACGAAACAGGCAACATTACAGCCGAATCTTCCATGTATATATCCGAAGCATGGGGCTTCGATTCCGATTTAATGTTTTTCAATAAAGTGATTGCCGTAGAAACAGAGTTGAATGTTTTTGAAATTCTCAATATTACTCAAAAAATAGAACTCAAACTCGGACGCACCCACAAAACGGCAGGCAAATATCAATCGCGCATAATTGACATTGATATTCTTTTTTATGATGACAAAATTATCAAAACCAGCCATCTTGAAATTCCGCATCCGCAAATACCAAACAGACGGTTTACTCTGCTGCCACTGTCGGAAATTGCGCCAGATTTTATACATCCCGCGCTGAATAAAAGCATTTCACAAATGCTTGCCGACTGCAAAGATGACAAAAAAGCAGAACGCATCGTTGTTTAATTATAAATCAGCCGCAGATATGAAATACGCCCAATCCCCAGTCAATCCGAATAAATTACTTAATATTGCATAAATTTTCAGATATGAAATCTAATCCAACATTAATTTTTGCAGGCATTATCCCTGCACGATTTGCTTCAACGCGGTTTCCGGGCAAGCCTCTTGCCGATATTTTAGGCAAACCAATGATTCGCCGCGTTTATGAAAAAGCAAAAAAAGTTTTTGAAACCGTTTACGTTGCCACCGATGACAAACGGATTTTTGATGCAGTGATAAATTTTGGCGGCAACGCCATAATAACTTCCACCAGCCATAAAAGCGGAACAGACCGTTGCGCCGAAGCCGTTGAAATAATACAAAAATCGCTGAACAAAAAAATTGATGCAGTTGTAAACATTCAGGGAGACGAACCCTTTATTGCAGAAGAACAGTTACAGCAAATCAAACAACTGTTCGCCGATAGCAGCACACAAATTGCAACATTAATAAAACCCTTTGCCGATGACGAAGATATTTTCCAGCCCGACCGCCCCAAAGTTGTAGTGTCAAACACAAACGAAGCCCTGTATTTCAGCCGCTCGCCAATACCTTTCATCCGCAACAGCGAAAAAGAAACATGGCAAAAACAGTTCACATTTTTCAAACACATAGGATTGTACGCCTATCGTACCGAAATATTAAAACAACTTGCAGCATTGCCTCAGGGAAAGCTCGAAAAAGCCGAATCGCTCGAACAGTTGCGTTGGCTCGAAAACGGATACAAAATAAAAGTAGCGCAAACCAACATTGAAAATCATGCTGTTGATACCCCCGAAGATTTGATTCGTCTGATAAATATTTACAGGTAACAAGTACAACAATATAATTTAGGGATGAAAAATTAATATAATATAACAACTTCTAATGTTTCACAAGCGATGGTAAAACCTTATTTTCACCTTATTCTTTTCACTTTTCTGGATTGGCTACGCCGAGCTACGCTTCGCTTCGGTTGCTTCGCTACGCTCGCAATGACGCGCTGCGTGGTTGATTCGTCATTGCTTCGTCGCTACGCTCCTCGCAATCCAGAATTTTATGTTTTTATCACTTTTTACTTTCAACTTATTTTTTCAGGTTTATTAGTTATATCTTATTTATTTTTCATCACTTAGCAGCAAACTTGCAAGTGAAAAATAACATAGTGTAGAAACTCTCTCAACCAAGAAAAATGAAAAAATGACATAGTCAGAAAGTCTCTCGCAACTTGCAAATGAAAAATGACATGGTCAGAAAGTCTCTCGCAAATTGCAAATGAAAAAATGACATGGTCAGAAAGTCTCTCGCAAATTGCAAATGAAAAAATGACATAGTCAGAAACTCTCTCGCAACTTGCAAATGAAAAATGACATAGTCAGAAAGTCTCTCGCAAATTGCAAATGAAAAATGACATAGTCAGAAACTCTCTCGCAACTTGCAAATGAAAAATGACATAGTCAGAAACTCTCTCGCAACTTGCAAATGAAAAAATGACATAGTCAGAAAGTCTCTCGCAAATTGCAAATGAAAAATGACATAGTCAGAAACTCTCTCGCAACTTGCAAATGAAAAATGACATAGTCAGAAAGTCTCTCGCAACTTGCAAATGAAAAAATGACATGGTCAGAAACTCTCTCGCAACTTGCAAATGAAAAATTACAATGTCAGAAAATAGGGACAACAATGAAAATTTAAAATTAAAAATTTACTTTTTACTAAATCCTCTCGAAATTTGCAATTTAAAAATTAATTATTAAGAAACTCTATCGCAACTTGCAATTTAAAAATGACATAGTCAGAAAGTCTCTCGCAAATTGCAAATGAAAAAAGACATAGTCAGAAAGTCTCTCGCAACTTGCAAATGAAAAAATGACATAGTCAGAAAGTCTCTCAACCAAGAAAAATGAAAAATACAAAATACAATAATTACAATTTGAAATACGCAAGGTTCAAATAATAAGTTAACTTTGCAGTTGTGTTTTTGCATTGATGAAACAGATGAACGATAGATATAAAACAATAGATGCGCAGGCAACCGGAATTTACAGAGAAAAAGGCAGCAAATTTTTATCGTTTGCTTATCCTGTTGCCAGCGAAAACGAAATAAAACTTATTATTGCGCAACTCAAAAAAGAATATTTCGATGCGCGGCATCACTGTTATGCCTATCGGCTGGGAGTCAACGGCGAAATCTTTCGGGCAAACGACGGCGGCGAACCTTCGGGAACTGCAGGACGCCCAATCTACGGACAAATACTTTCATACGATATTACAAACATACTTATTGTTGTTGTCAGATATTTCGGAGGAATAAAACTCGGAACGTCAGGTCTTATAAACGCCTACAAAACAGCCGCAATCGATGCTCTGAAAAATTCAAAAACAGTAGAACGAACCGAAAGGCAAACTGTAACGCTGCGTTTTGCCTACAACGCAATGAACGATATAATGAAAATAGTAAAAGACGAAAAAATAGAAATTACAGAGCAAATAACGGAACTTGACTGCCACATGAAATTGAAAATCGACAAAAGCAAAATACAGCCTGTGCTTGAAAAACTATCGAAAACAGCATCAGTAATTACCCAAAATTGAAAGAATTAGCTGGTAATTGCGAAATCGAATTTGCCTGTGGCAATGGAACATTGTAAATTCTTTGCAGATTTTTTTTGCCATTATGAAACTTTAATTTAACTTTGCGTTCATTTTATAAATAATAAGTAATGATAATAACAAAGAAACATCATGAAATCACCGTTTATAGAGATAATTGAGAGCGTCGTCAGCGACCCGAATCTTCTTATGTGGAAATTTCCGGATAACGACTGCGAAATACAGAACGGCGCAAAACTGACAGTCCGCGAAAGTCAGCAAGCCATGCTCATCTGCGAAGGACAGATTGCCGACGTGTTTCAAAGCGGTCTGCATACGCTGAAAACGGAAAATGTTCCGATACTCAGCAAACTGAAAGGCTGGAAATACGGCTTCGCAAGTCCATATAAAGCCGACGTCTATTTTTTCAACACGCATCAATTTATCAACAACAAATGGGGAACGCCTGCGCCGATATTGCTTCGCGACATGGAGTTTGGCAACGTCCGCGTAAGGGCGTTTGGCAGTTTCGACATTCGCATATCCGACCCCGCGCTCTTTTTCAAACAATACGCGGGAACTTACAGACAACTCACCATATTTGAACTACAGGCGCAACTCAGAGATTTCATCGCTCCGAAATTCGGCGAAATTCTAAGCGTACAAAAGATACCGCTAATGGAAATAGCAGGCAACATCACCGACCTCGGAAAAAAAATAGAACCTCTCATCGCGCCCTATTTCGAACAGTTGGGATTGACGCTCATGCAATTTATCGTCACCTCCGTCACCCTGCCCGACGAAGTGTTGCAACACTTCGATTCGTTGACCAGCATGAACATGACGGGCGACATACGGCGTTACGGAGAATTTCAAAAAGCAAAGGCTATCGGCGAAAAAGGAACCGCGCTGAACGACGCGATTACACAAGCCACCGCGTTCGGTCTGCTCGCGTCTCAAATGCAGGGCGGCAGCAAAGCCGACACCACGGACATAAGCGCAAAACTGCGAAAATTGAAAGACTTGTTTGAAAACGATTTGATAGACGAACACGAATACAAGGCCAAGAAAGCTGAACTTTTAGCAAATTTGGATGATTAAGAATATGGCAGATAAAAGCGTTAATTTCCTGCAAAACATGACAAATATTTCGTTGAAGCAAAAAAACTATGCCGAAGCGGACGAGGCGGTAGAAGCTAAAACGGAGGCAGAACTCTGTCCGAACTGCGCTGCTCCGCGAGCTAAACAGGACGGATTGACGCACTGCGCATATTGCGGTTATAAATTTATAGAAACAGTTTTAACAGATGGCATTTATATTCAAAAAGAAGACAACTCCCGACATGTATGACGATTTACGTGCGCAAATAGACGAAAAACGGGAACGATGGTTTGTATTTCTTGACAAACTGACAAAGAGAGTCGAAGAGTTGTATCTCGCTGCGTTCCCGGAGTTGAAATCCCTCAAAGCGACAGACAGCGACCCGAACAAATCGACGTACTACAAAGTGTTGTCGGGAGTCTGCGGACAGTTTGACAACATGCGCTCAAAGGCGTACGAAACGCACGATAAGGAGATTACGGATTTTCACTATTATATGCAAAGAGAAATCACGGCATTGCATCCGCTTGCGTCTTATCTCACCGATTTTAGAAATGCCTGCTACGAACGTTATACCGAATTTGAACAGTTGTTGCGCGACAGGCAAAACGAATTGAAAACAGAAACACGCGAAGAGGTCGAAAACGAATACGCTGCTATAATCGAATCATTCAACGCCGACAAAGACAAATTTTGCTGTTCGCAATGCGGACATTTGTTGCCCGTCGAACGCATTTTCTTTATCAGCGTACATATTCCCTGTCCCGCATGCGGAGCGCAAAACACTCTGGAACCGGGGACTCAAGCGCGTAATTTGCAGTTTATCACACAAAAACTTGCCAAAAAACGTTGCGAACATTTGCTCGATGCATACAACAACGAAAAACAGCGCGAACGCAATTTGTATTACAAGGCACATGACATCAAACTCAGCGTCATTCATAAGAGCGACCGCGAAAAGGCAATTGCCAACGAGCAGATAGAGGCTATTCATCTCGAACGGGAACGTTCCATCGAAAATGCCCCGCGTCTCTACGCCGTCTATCTGCGCGAGTTTTACGACGAAATGAATCGCCTCTTACCTGAATTGAAAGAACATCACGAAAAATTATATATAGAACAAGTAAATCAAACAAAAGAAAAGTATGGCAAATAATTTAGAGCCGGTACACGGCATTTCATTGGAAGATTACGCTCAAATGGTAATTAAATTAACAAGCGGCGCGAGCATAGAAAGCATCTGTAAAGCGATGGGTATCGACGTCGCCGTATGGGACGAGGTCAATACGCTTTGGGCGCAAAGGATGGAGGAAGACACAAGTTTTCAGTTGGTGATACTTTACGGCGAATATTTTGCCGCCGGCATTACCAATCCTAAACTCGTGAATCTCGACACGAATATCTCGGCTGAAGGACAAAGCAATCTCGACCGTTTGAAAACCGACCGCTATTTCTACGAAGAATTGTGCGGAGCAAGGACGGCGGCTTATAACTACGGCTTGGACGGCGCGCAGTGGATTCTGGATAACTACGGCATCGGTCTTGGCGATTTTCAATCCGTCGCGATGCAGTACATGCCAAAAAGCGGCAGCAGCGAAGCCCTGATGGAAGTGAAAGAGTTTCTCGAATATCAACAGGAAAAACAGAAGGAATACGAGGCTAAATTCGCTGCCGAACGCGGTGGTAATGTCGCGGATGATATAGAGTTTTAACAACGGCTGAGTTACTTCCGCGAATCTCGACCAATAGAGATACCTATCATTTCGGACAAATTGAATGGCAAGAACCTGTGACGGTTGCTTCGTTATAACCAATACGGGCGATCAGCCTTTGGTATGGAGTAATGTAACCGTCTCCTGCGCCTGCGCCGTGGCCGATTGGACAAAAACGCCCATTGCTCCGGGCGAAGAGGGTATGGTGAGCGCCACGTTTGACGCCAAGGCGTTGGGACGCTTTCATAAATTGATCGGCGTTTATAGTAATGCTGCGCCTCATTTGTTCTATTAATGCAGAATAAAAGTAGTCCTAATCAGAGTGTTAGCCATTGATTTTTTAGACAGGTGACTGTGTATGGCATCGGTTTGGAAGCGTGTGGTGTTGATGTATTAAAGAAGCCTTGATATTAAACCGTGCTTGAAAAACATGCGATTCTAATCATATTATGATTATATTTGCAGAAAATTTAGTCAATGAAAAATCTCAGTTTAAGCGAATGGATTAGAAATTCTGAAGTACACGGCTACAACACTTTCTCTTTTGAGAATGTACGCGAAGCATTCCCGAATACTTCCGAGCAAAATCTATCTAATTCTCTTTATCGCTTGACCGTGAAAAAGAGAATTGTATCTGTCTATAAAGGTTTCTATGTGATTATTCCGCCACAGTATGCAGCAAAAGGTATTGTTGCTCCGACTTATTACATCGATCAGCTAATGCAATATATCGGAAAACCTTATTATATAAGTTTGCTCAATGCCGCAGAATTACATGGAGCAGCGCACCAACGCTCACAGCGTTTTTCTGTAATGACGGTTTATCCTTCTTCCAACGTGTCGAAAGCAAAAAACAATATCATTGATTGGGTTTACAGGAAAGAGATTTCCGGAAATTTCTTACAGGCAAAAAACTCGGAAACCGGAACCGTTCGCTTTTCTAATCCCGAACTGACAGCAATCGACTTGGTACAATACGAGAAACATGTAGGTGGTTTGTCCAGAGCGGCAACTGTTTTAGCGGAATTAGCGGAAGAAACCGATTTTTCGAAAGTATCGAATGAACTCTTTGAATTTACATCCGTGTCAGCAGTCCAACGGTTAGGGTTTATATTGGATAATATTTTGGAAGAGACCAAACAGGCAGATATTTTATACAAGCGATTATGCGACTATGGGAAAAAAATGAACTATGTTCCGCTAAGTACGCGTTCGGCGAATAAAAATATAGAAAAGGATACCCGTTGGAAAATACACATCAATATAGAAATAGAAGTTGATGATTTATGATAAATAGAGCAGCTATACTCCAATGGAGAACACAAGCCCCATGGAACACAGGGGAACAGGTGGAACAAGACTTGATAATATCTCGTGCTTTGATAGCGATTTTCAGCGATGAGTTTCTCGCAAGCCAATTGGCATTTAGAGGGGGAACGGCATTGCATAAGTTATACCTTTCTCCCCAAAGTAGATATTCGGAAGATATAGACCTTGTGCAAATCAACGCGGGACAGATAAAACCAATTCTTTCACATTTAGGGGATGTGTTGGATTTTCTGCCCGGCAAGGTTGTAAAACAAAAACGATACAACAACACCATGTTGTTTCGTATGGAATCCGAGATACCACCTGTCGTGCCGATCCGCTTAAAAATTGAGATAAATTGTTTTGAGCATTTTAATGAATTGGGATTAGTTAAAGTTCCTTTCTCTATGGAAAACAGTTGGTTTTCAGGAAACTGCGAATTGACTACTTATACTCTGAATGAGTTGTTGGGAACAAAGCTCCGTGCGCTATATCAACGTAAAAAAGGACGTGATTTATTCGATTTATACAAAGCCCTGAGTATAACGGATGCTGATCCTGAAGTAATCATTCGTTGTTACAAGCGGTATATGGATTTTTCTGTTTCTCAACCGCCAACATACAAACAATTCATTTTGAATATGGAAAGTAAAATGGCTGACCCTGATTTTTGGGAGGATATGGATAGTTTGATACGTCCCGAAGAAACTTATAATGCAGAAGAAGCATATCAGGTTGTGAAAGAAAGAATAATCGACAAGTTGATGAAATAAACACAGACGCAATTTCTTGCGCTTCTTCGCTAATATATTCCAAACGCAAATTTAGTGAGACTTAGTGAGACTTTAGTGAGACTTCGAGCGCTAAGTATCACTTGCTAAGTGCTTGATAATGAACAAGTTATCCGGTTTAGTGAGATTAGTGAGACTTTTTTATGGAAAAATTGCTTAGAGACGGTTTAATAAAGATCAATTCCACCACTTTGCCCTAATTTTCAATCCTCAACCCTCAATTTTCAATTTAAAAGGGTTACTTTTGCACAAACAAAAAGATGACTATGAGGCGTTACTTACTGATCCTATATATTTTTAGTACGACTTGTCTATTCACCCAAGCTCAACCGCGTATCTCGACCAATAGGGATATGTATCATTTCGGGCAGATTGAATGGCAAAAACCTGTGACGGTTGACTTCGTTATAACTAATACGGGCGATCAGCCTTTGGTATTGAGTAATGTAACCATCTCCTGCGCTTGCGCCGTGGCCGATTGGACAAAAACACCTATCGCTCCGGGCGAAGAGGGTATGGTGAGCGCCACGTTTGACGCCAAGGCGTTGGGACGCTTTCATAAATCGATCGGCGTTTATAGTAATGCGGCACCTCATTTGTTCTATCTTCATTTTGTAGGCGAGGTCGTGCGGAAAGTGACCGCTCTCACGAACTATGACCTGAAGTCTATCGGTGAGATCATGATTGATAAGACAGAGATTGACTTCCCCGACACGCATAAAGGCGAACACCCAACCATACAGCTCGTTGTGGCGAATCAATCCCCGGCGCCTTACGAACCGGTACTGATGCACTTGCCTCCTTATCTTCAAATGACAAAAGAACCCGATGTGTTGCAAACAGGAGAGAAAGGCGCCATTACGCTGACGTTGGATACGGATCGCCTGACAGACCTGGGGTTGACCCAAACCTCTGTTTACCTCTCCCGTTTTGCCGGAGATAAAGTCGGTGAGGAAAATGAAATACCGATTTCGGTTATCCTGTTGCCCGATTTCTCCGGACTAAGCGACACCGACCGGATGAACGCTCCGACTATTCATCTTTCACAAACAGAGGTGGATTTGAGCGACCAACTGAAAAAGAAACAAAAAGCGACATCTAATATAACGGTAAGTAATACGGGTAAGTCTACGCTTCAGATCAATAAGTTACAGGTCTTTAATCCTGCCGTAAGTGTCAGCTTACGCAGGCTGGCCCTTGCTCCCGGCGAGAATACCAATTTGCGGATAACATTGGACAAGAAGACCCTGAAGAATAAAAAGCAATTGCGTATCCTGTTGATCAGCAATGATCCGGTTCATCCTAAAACAATCATTCAATTGAAAGTGGAAGACTGAAAGTGGATAGTGAAAGTGGAAGACTGAAAGTGGAAGACTGAAAGGGCAAATGGTAAATTGTAAACGGTAAATAGTAAATGTTAGAGCATCCCGAAAATAATGAAGAATATAAGGGCTTGGTTGTCAATCAAGGCATTGAGCAGCCATCGTCTGTGAACCCTTACCTGAAAGCGCAGCGTAAGGCAAAGAAGCGTGAACTTTCCGTCGGCGATTTTGTAGATGGTATCCTTAAAGGTAGCATCACGATATTAAGCCGGGCCGTAACGTTGGTAGAGAGTGTTAAGCCCGAGCATCAGGCCATTGCCCAGGA
>JAISNL010000002.1 GCA_031276235.1 Prevotellaceae bacterium
TCAAAATAAAAGAGATAAGTTTCCCACGGAATATCATTATCAATAATTTTCTTTATTTGATTGTAAATCTGTTGAAATTCTTTGGTATCATAATTCGATGGCGCAACGTTCCAGTTAAAATCGTTTTGATAGAAAATATCCTGAATTTCGGAGTATGGCACAAAGGCGATTTTTTCGCTGTCGTAACATCCGAGAAATGGCGGCGGCAATATTTCATCGAAAGTCCGCGCCTTGCCGATGGTCAAAACCAACTGCGTAAGCATGGCAAGAATGTCGGCAGGCTTTTGTTTTGCTTCAGCCCACAGCAAATATTCATCGTTGAAATCGATGCTGTTTTTCGGGCGTTTGATTTTCACTGCAAAATCAATTTTGCCCAAAATCTTTGTACAGTCAAATTTACTGAAATAATCGGCTGCTACGGCATTTTTTATTTCCTCTTCGAGAATGTTTTTATTTTTCATTGTTTGCTGCTGCTAAAAAATATTGGCAAAGTTAGCATTAATAGTTGAATTTGAATTTAAAAGTTAAAAGTTGTTTTTTCATTTTTCTGGATTGGCTGCGCCGAGCTTCGGTTGCTTCACTAACCCTCGCAATGCCGCGCTGCGTCTTGGTTCGTCTTTGCGAGGAGTGTAGCGACGAAGCAATCCAGAATATTTATTATTATTTTTTTCATTTGTTTGTATTTAGGTATTATATGTTTTTCTGGATTGCTTCACCCTGCGGGTTTGCAATGACAGACTGCGGAATACGTTTTTTTTATGGAATAATGATACTTTTTGTTTCTGCTGTGTGAGCCGAAAATATGCCCAATGCTCCGTTAGAAATATTGTTAGGTGGATTGTTGGGAGTAGTTCCTCCTCCCGGTCCGCTATCGGCGATTAGAGCCAGTGTTGTGTAAAATAATGCTACTTTCTTATCTATACATTGCATTTCTATATTAATTAAATCGCCTGATTTTGGTTCTAAATCGTCATCGTTTACATCTAATTTAAAGGTATTTTCAAAACCGTTTTTCACTTCATCATTCTGGATGAAATGTTGATTAATGAGTTTGTTGTTTATTGATAATACAAACCTATAATTGTTTCCTTTCTCAATCGGGTCTTTATATGCAGGTATTAAGTTGTATTCGGTATCGCCTCTAATAGTAATGTTGTCCACTCTGATAGAATCGAAAGGCGTTTGTTCGGGCATGGCGCTTTGCGCTGTGTATGTCCGATTTTCAGTTTCTACCGTCAGTGTGTATGTTCTACCTTCTACCCCGATTAAGTTTGATGTTTTGTAAATTCCATTTCCATTTGGGGTAAGTAATTCGCTGTTTCCTGCATCATCGCTAATGGTAACGATGGCATCATCAATTGTGGGATAAACTCCTGTTTCCGTCAAACCAACAGACTTTGTGATTTTCACAAAATAGGGGCCTGCTTGGTTTGTGATGTTGCCTTCTATTACAATTTTTGACATGTTGCCTTTGTAGTCTAAATCTATTATTTTTGTGCAACCTGTAAAAAATAGAGCGACAACTATTATGCTTATAATATTTTTCATTTCTGTCTTAATTAAAATTTGAAATTATAGGTTATACTCGGTATCCATCGAAAAAGTGATAATTGCTCGGCATCTATTTTCTGTGGATTGTCTTTGTTTTCTTTAAAATTTATGCTGTATGGATTTTGGCGACCATATACATTATACAGCCCGAAATTCCACGAACTGCGGTATTTGCCGTTAGATGGCACTTCATAAGTAAGGCTGATATCCAATCGATGCGTAACAGGCATTCGGTCTGCATTGCGGTTGTCATATTGATAGATTGTCATCCCATTTAAAACATATTTTCCGGTAGGAAATGTAACTGCGTTTCCTGTGGAATATATAAATGTACACGACAATGTCCATTGCGGGGTAAGATTATAAATGCCAACTACGGACAGGTCGTGAGTGCGGTCGTACTTGGCATTATACCATTCGTCATTGTTTATGCCGTTTATTTTTCTTTCGGTTTTAGACAGCGTGTATCCAATCCAGCCTGTTAATTTTCCTTTATTTTTTTTCAATAGAATTTCCAAGCCATAGGCTCTTCCTTTTCCAAACAGTAATTGACTTTCTATATCCTGTACAATATTAATATCCGCACCGTCCTTGTAATCTATTTGATTTTGCATCGATTTATAATAAGTTTCCGCATTAAGTTCAAACATGTTTTCATTAAAATTTTTACTGAATCCGAAACTTATCTGGTCGGCGATCTCAGGCTTTATGTTGTAACTGTTTCCAATCCACTGGTCGGTAGGGCTACCACCTGTAGAATTGCTCATAAGATGCAAATGTTGAGTGTTTCGTGCGTAAGCCGCTTTTAAACTTGAGGTGTTGTTTACTCTGTAATTTATTGATATTCGCGGTTCAAAATTGTAATATGTTTTATCGACTTTTCCATTAGCCAATTTTACGGATTCAACAAGTTCATTGTTTTGATAAATGTTATATGTATCGCCGCCAAGTATGCTGTAAAATGAAAAACGCAGCCCATAATCAATATTTATTTTGTCGGATGCTTTAAGTGAATTGCTTATATATACAGAGTTTTCCAATCCTTCACGATTATTTTTGTTACTTACAATATTCATTCCTTTCGCTTTTGCCGGTGTAATGTTATGATGTATCAGATTAAATCCAAAACGCAGGGTGTTTTGAGAATTTGGATAAAAAGAAAAATCCTGTTTCAGGTTTAAGTCTTTGATTTTGGAATTATAATTTATTTCACTGCCATCGTTCTGAAAACCCAAATTAAAATCATAATTGCTGTAAATTAACGAAGTGTTGGAAAACAGTTTGCTGCTCAATACGCTGTTCCATCTTAAAGTCCCCGTGGCGTTTCCCCAATTACTTCCAAACAGATCCGATACGGCTAATACATCTTTCCCAAAATAACCTGAAAAATAGATTTTGTTTTTGTTGTTGATTGCGAAATTCGCTTTGACATTCAAATCATAAAAATATAATTCAACATCTTTAAAATCGGATGAAAGCCTTGCAAAAATATCGACATAAGTTCGTCTGCCCGAAATTATAAACGATGATTTTTCCTTTTGAAACAAGGGACCTTCTATCGTTAGCCTGCTACTGATTAAGCCAATGCCGCCGCTTGCCTGATAAGTTTTATTATTGCCTTCTTTCATTTTTACATCCAGCACAGACGAAAGGCGACCGCCAAATTGTGCAGGGCTGTTGCCTTTGATAATAGTTGCATCTTTAATGGCATCGCTATTGAAAGTGCTGAAAATGCCTAACAGATGCGATGCATTATACACAGGTGCGGCATCCAATAATATCAGATTTTGGTCTGCCGTTCCGCCTCTTACCGAAAATCCGTTGCTGCCTTCTCCATTGGATTTCATACCCGGCATCAGCAGAATAGTTTTCACCAAATCTTTTTCGCCAAGCAGCACAGGAACTACTGCCGCTGTTTTCATGCTCAATATTTCCGTTCCCATTGCCGATGTGGTAAGATTATCATCGTATTTTCTTGAAGTTACTACTGCCTCCTGCAAAAATATTCCATCCTCCAAATCAACGTTTTCCGTAACATTTGAATTTAATTCTACAGAGATTAATTTATGTTCATAACCGATATACGAGAACCGCAACGTATATTTACCCTGAGGTAATGAAAGTGAATAAAAGCCGTACTCGTTGGTAATTACGCCCACATTGGCTTTTTCCTCTATCGTTATGCTTACGCCTATAAGCATTTCGCCCGATGATTTTTCTTTTACTGTTCCGCTTACAGTATATTTTGCCTGTGCCAGCAGTAGTGTCGAGCTAAATAAAAGAAGAAAATTTAGCGCTGTTTTTTTATACATAATTTAGATTTTAGAATAAAAATATACACATTATATATTGAATTTGGTAGATTCAACATCTGAATGCAACTTAGTTTTGCAAATGGAGAAAAAAATTTCCCGTCCTGACGCGGGATGTAATCTGAATTATTCATTTCCTTTAATTTTAAAAATATTATTACTATATAATTTATTGTATATTATACTGAATTTCAAGATAGACGCTGAAGCATTAAAGATAGACGTTGAGACATTCAAATTAGACGTTGAAACGTTCAAATTAGACCGTGAAGAGTTCAAATTAGACCGTGAAGAGTTCAAATTAGACCGTGAAGAGTTCAAATTAGACCATGAAGAGTTCAAATTAGACCGTGAAGGGTTCAAATTAGACCGTGAAGAGTTCAAATTAGACCGTGAAGAGTTCAAATTAGACCGTGAAGAGTTCAAATTAGACCGTGAAGAGTTCAAATTAGACCGTGAAGGGTTCAAATTATACCGTGAAGGGTTCAAATTATACCGTGAAGAGTTCAAATTATACCGTGAAGAGTTCAAATTATACCGTGAACGGTTCAAATTAGACGCCGAAACATTAAAGATATACCTGCAAACATTAAAGATATACCTGCAAAGATTAAAGGTACACCTGCAAAGATTAAAGGTATACCTGCAAACATTAAAGATATACCTGCAAAGATTAAAGGTACACCTGCAAACATTAAAGATATACCTGCAAAGATTAAAGGTACACCTGCAAACATTAAAGGTATACCTGCAAAGATTAAAGGTACACCTGCAAACATTAAAGATATACCTGCAAACGTTAAAGATAAAAGACAAAGTTTTATGTATTGTCGGCATTGTTTCACAAAACACAGCAAAATCATCTCCGAAATGTTCTAATCGTAGCGCGTTATTAAATATGTTTTGTATCTTTGTCATAATTTCCTATATTTCACTGATATAACCGTGTATTTGTCCCATAATTTACATTATGTTAAGTTTCGGGAATAGATTATCAGCGAGTTAGACGTTTTTTTGTGAAAAATATTTTTTTTAGAAAATTTGTAATTAATTAAAATTTAATTACTTTTGTGTTTTCAAACTTAACATAATGTAAATTATGGGACATGGTTTGGGTGTAGTACGAATGTTAAAAAAAACAAAATTAATAATTTTTTTTGAGAAAAGGCGTCTGTTGTTTGTTTTTTCTGGATTGCTTTGTCTTTGAGCGTAGCGCAATGACGAATACCAACAGCAGCGCGGCATTGCGAGCGTTAGCGAAGCAATCCTCGCATACAGGAAAGTAAAATAGAAGCAGGCGCATACGAAGTAAACTACAATTTTGAATGTAACTGCGAATAGGGAATGAGTAAATGAAGGAATATAAAACATCCCGTACAAATGCAACTTGTGCGGGATGTTTTATTTGTTGTCTTGAGGTTTTTTGGGAAAAAGTTCAAATAACAAGTCAAAATTTCTATTGTTTTTTACCAACAAATTCATTTCTTAATGTCGCCTGAATTTGATTGATGAAAAACGATTAAATATTATTATAACAACATTACTACCATTGTTTAATGTCAGTTTTGACAAAAACTTTTTGTCGTGCATTTTTGCCTCGCTTATTCTTGCGAATTTGGCGCTGTTGGCATGAACGTCGGTCAGTAGTGATTGCAAAGGAACTATCCAGCAAGATTTAAAATTCTGTTGGCTGGTTTTAACAATGAAGACAAATTATTTCTAATGTATGTTCATTAATTTGAAGATAAAGGCAAAGATAATCATTCATGATGATTTTTGACAATACCACGATTATGTCTGATGAAGATTAAAAAATCTCTGTATTAACTTTTTTTAACTTCTGTATTTCAAAAATACATCTACATTTGCATATCGAAAAACAATAAATAAATATTGATATTAGCCGTTTTTATATTAAGAAACATGATTTGACAGCCAAATGAAACAAAAAAATATGTTATATGCAAAACCGAAATATTCATTACTTTTGTAACTAAATATGATAAACTGTAAAATATTAAAAATTAAATTTGTAGGCATAACAAAAATTTTAAGCGATTATGCCATCTTCACAGCGGAATTGAATACAGTAAAAATTCAAAAACTGCTGAAAAATATTCGGCGGCAACAAGCTTGTGCGCATTATAAAGTACAATAAAAATAAAGAAGAATAGAATAATTTACAATATTGAATAAAATATGATATTAAGAACAGAAAACGTTGTAAAACAATATGCCAATCATTTGGCGCTTGATAATGTAAGTATTGAAGTTCCGCGGGCAAGCATTTATGGCTTGCTGGGTCCAAACGGAGCAGGTAAAACCACTTTGATACGAATTATCAATCAAATCACTGCGCCCGACAGCGGAAAAGTGTATTTTGATGGACTTGAATTGCAGGAAAAAGATGTTTACAGCATTGGATACCTGCCCGAAGAACGCGGACTTTACAAAAAAATGAAAGTAGGAGAACAGGCAATGTATTTTGCACGGCTGAAAGGCATGAGCAAACACGATGCCGAAAAAAATCTGCAAAAATGGTTTCAAAAATTTGAAATTCAGGCATGGTGGAACAAAAAAGTTGAAGAACTGTCGAAAGGCATGGCGCAAAAAGTACAATTTATAATAACAATTTTGCACAAACCCAAATTGCTGATATTCGATGAACCTTTCAGCGGATTCGACCCTATTAATGTAAATTTGCTGAAATCTGAAATTCTAAATCTTAAACAGCAGGGAATTACAATTATTTTCTCTACGCACAACATGGCTTCGGTTGAAGAAATATGCGATTATATAACGCTGATAAACAAATCAAAAAATATTTTAAGCGGACAAATTGACGAAATTCGACATAACTATGGCGATAATATATTTGAAATTAATTACAGAGGCGAAACCGATATATTGCAAGAAAATATCGGCGACAACTATCAAATATTAGGATGCAGCGACCAGAAATTTTTCCGTACGGTCAAAATCAAAGCAATAGTAAAAGAACCTGCAAACACTTTAATATCAAGAATTATAAAAGATACGGAAATTGTAAACTTCAACGAAATAATTCCAAGTATGAACGATATATTTATTAAACTTGTGGAGGAAGACAAATGAAAAAAATATTACTTGTTGTCAAACGCGAATTTATAGTAAGAGTAAAGAAAAAATCATTTATCATAATGACTGTTTTAGTCCCGATATTGTTTGCCTGCCTTGCAATTGTACCTGCATTGCTTGCACAGATAAAAAGCGACAGTGAAAAAATAATTACTGTTCTTGATGAATCAGGATTTGCCGTCAGCGGACTGAAAGACATGCATACAATAAAATTTGTGAACGAGACCAAACCAATAGATTCGCTGAAAAACGATTTGATGAAAAACAATAATTATGCGGTTTTGCATATCGAGAAAAACGAAGACAATACAATAGGAAACATAACAATGTATTCAGAACAGGTAGTCAGCATAGACATATTAAATTCAATTACTGCACAATTACGAATGTTATCGGCGCAAATAAAACTCAAAGAATACAATATTTCCGTAGAACAGATAGCAACCATTCTAAATCCGGGCATGAATATCAAAACCATTCAAATGGACGAACAGGGCAACGAAAAAGAAAGCAATACAACGGCGCTAATGGGACTTGCCATGATTTGCGGAGTCTTGCTTTTCTTTATCATATTAATGTTCGGTATTCAAATAATGCGCGGCGTGATTGAAGAAAAATCAAGCAGAATAGTAGAAATAATCATTTCGTCAATAAAACCCATGCATCTGATGATGGGCAAAATCATCGGCGTAGCGATGGTTGTACTTACTCAGATTTTGATATGGATAGTGTTGTTCTCAATAATAATATTTGTTGCGCAAAACCAGTTTTCCGATATTGTCAATCAAATACAAAGTTATGTTCAAGCCGTTTCATTTGCAAAAATGTTCATTTGTTTTATTCTGTATCTTATTTTAGGATATTTGCTGTATGCGTCCCTGTTTGCAATAGTAGGTTCGGCTGTTGATAACGAATCCGACACGCAGCAGTTGCAAGCCATAGCAAGCGTTCCGCTGATGATAGGATATTTCATAATGCTTATGGTAACAACTCAGCCCGATACTCCGCTTGCATTCTGGGGTTCGATGATTCCATTCACATCTCCCATGGTTATGCTTGCACGTATTCCGTTTGGCGTTTCGTGGCTTGAAATAATTCTTTCGCTTTTAATATTGGCGGCAACATTCGTATTTTTTACATGGATTGCCGCACGCATATATCGAGTAGGCATTTTGATGTACGGCAAAAAAGCATCATTTAAAGAACTGATAAAATGGCTCAAATACAAAAAATGATTTAAATATATACTTTTAACATTTTGATTAATCTCTGTCAAAGTACATTTGCAGAGATTTTTTTTATTATCACGAAACGAAAGCCTGAAGGCTGCATAGTTGTAATCAGTCATTCCTTGCCAACTCTGCACCTTATTGATATATAATCGGTAAAAATATATGGAAAACAATGAAGAATTTTGTATCTTTATAACTCAAAAAACAGGTAGAAACACATAGAAAATGAAGATAAAATATCAGGCAGAGGATATTAATGCTTTAATAGACTCATATATTGAAGTTATCCAAGAAGGAAGCAAAGTTACTTTTGAGGAATATATTGAATATATAAAAAAGATAAAGTCTAAAAAATAATTTCTAAATTACACATAGTTAGCGCATTAAAAATATTCGCGTATCCTTCCTCAAAAACGTATATACATTTATAGAAAAACGTATATACATTTCACTCAAAAGGTATATACATTTCATACAAAACGTATATACCTTTTTAATATGTGCGATTACAAATATTTAGAACTGTATTTAATCTGCTTCGGCTAAACATATCTATAAAATGTCTGCACCAAATATTTTTTTCTTCTTTTTGGTTCTGAAAATTCTTTATAACTTACAACTGTATTTCAGTACGAATGGTTGGATAATTTGTGCGGAGGTATAGTTATCCCATGCTTTTACTTTACCTCTCATAATATTTTTATTCAATCTTTTTATTTGTTTCTGATGGTAAAGATATATAATATGTGTATTTAGTGAGAATTATATGACAGAAAAAAAACTTTCTATTATTACAGTAATGCTATTTGTAAGGAACAACCACATAACAGTATAAATGCAATACCATAACAGAGTAGGATTTCCTTTCGGCAACAAATAACCAAGCATACCTGAATTTCGTTTCGTAATTCTTAATTCGTAATGGATTTTATGTTACCTTTGCGCCGAAAATAGATTGTTCGACAATAAACTCATGAACGAAAAAACAATAAAAAATAAGTACAAATGACTTGCTGAACGATGCAAAAAATATTCAAAAAATTATATCAATGAAAAGGTTGAAAATCGGACAATATACGATAAACTTTCCGATAATACAGGGAGGTATGGGCATAGGCGTTAGTTGGGACAGGCTTGCAGGCGCTGTAAGTTTCGCAGGCGGTCTTGGCATCATAAGCGCAATAGGAACAGGATATTATCAAAACATGCACTTTGTAGAAAAGGTGGTTGATTCCCGTCCGTACGACGTGCAAAATCTGTACTCGTTTGAAGCTCTCAAAGCAATCGTTAAGAACGCGCGTAAAATATGCGGGCAAAATCCTCTGGGCGTAAACATAATGTGCGCCATTAACGATTACGGACGAGTGGTTGCCGACGCCTGTAAAAGCGGCATCGATATTATTATTTCGGGAGCGGGTTTGCCTACAAATTTGCCGGAATTTACTGACAACGATCCGCGTATAGCGCTTGTGCCGATAGTTTCGTCTGCAAAAGCATTGAAAATTATCTGTAAACGCTGGATGCAACGATATAACCGCATACCCGACGCCGTTGTTTTGGAGGGACCGCTGAGTGGAGGACATCAAGGCTTTAAGTATGAACAATGCGCGATGGAAGAATATCAACTCGAAAATCTGATTCGTCCCGTCAAAGACGAGATACGCGAATGGGGCGATTTTCCTCTCATTGCGGCAGGCGGTATCTGGGATAAGAACGATATTGACAAGGTGATGGCGCTGGGGGCTGACGGCGTACAAATGGGTACTCGCTTTATAGGCACTTATGAGTGCGATGCAAGCGAAGTGTTTAAACAGGTGCTTATTCGCGCCGAGAAAGAGGACATACAACTCTTAAAGTCCCCTGTAGGATATCCGGCACGAGGCGTTAGAACCAATCTTATAAATCTTGCAGATAAAAAAGAAGGCGCAGCGATAAAATGTATCAGCAACTGTGTCTCGCCCTGTCAGAGAGGTAAAGGGGCTAAAGAGGCAGGATACTGTATAGCAAACTGTCTCGGAGATGCATTGGCAGGCAAAGAAGATAGCGGACTCTTTTTTACCGGCGCAAATGGATACAGACTGAAAGAGATAATCAGCGTTAAGGAATTAATGAACAAACTGATAAACGGAGAATAATAATCAAAAAAACGAAAATTATACTCTATTCGTAATTGATTTTATTACCTTTATATCCATAAAAAATAATTTTAAACAATGGCTTGGATTTTACTGATACTTGGAGGCATTTGCGAAGTAGGCTTTACTACCTGTTTGCAAGCGTCCGACAATCTCACCAACTGGAATAAAAATTGGCTGTGGGCAACGGGGTTCTTTGTGTTTTTATTTTTTAGCATGTATTTGCTCAATGAAGCCGCGAAACATATCCCAATGGGTACTTGCTATGCGGTGTGGACAGGCATTGGCGCAGTAGGAACAGCGCTTGTCGGAATATTTGTGTATCACGAGCCGGCAAATCTGCTGCGAATTATTTTCATTTTTGCGTTGATTGCAAGTATTGTGGGATTGAAAATGGCGTCGCACACATGAAGCGCACACTTTGTCCTATATAAGCAAGGTAATTATGGAAGTTGCCGCCGTTGCATACGGTTAACCTGTAAATATTTGACAGTTACATTATTATTTAAATTTGTAATTTCTAAATATGATGATTTTTGAATAATCATATTGCTGATTCAAAAACAGGAGTACGATTATGGTAATATTCAAAATTAAGAGCGATAATATCGAAAAAATTTTAACATTCTAACAATTTATATATCAAACGTGTCTCTTGTATTATCTTTATATTCAACAATTTATGTTTTAAGATTTTTTTGTATCAGAAAATAAGACAATTAAAAAAAATAGTTATTTTATTTTGAAAAAAATTTTGGAAAAACATTTTTTTTGATGAACTTTGCTATCCGTTTTAAAAACGATCAGTATAAATTTTGATATCATTTATAGAACAAAATAAAATATTACGATAGTTATGGAAAAAACATCTTTGAACTGTACAAAAATATGGGATAAATGTCTGAAAATAATCAGCGATAATCTGAAAAATGACAATGTTTACGACACATGGTTTAAACCTTGTGTTGCAATAAAATGTAAAAGTTCTGCGCTGACCATTTCCGTTCCATCTCCATATTTTTATGAACATTTGGAAGCAAATTACATAGACTTGATTAGTTTTGCTTTGCGTGCAGTTTTAGGTAAAGATGCAGAATTACACTATCAAGTTCAAATTGTAGAAACATCTACCGCTACATATCCCACAAATCCGGGTATTCATGTAAAAAATCCGCCAATGCCGTTTCCTAACAAAAATCTGAAGCAACTGAATCCGTTTATTATTCCCGGATTACAAAAAATGGAAATAGACCCGCAACTTAATCCAAATAAAACATTCGGCAATTTTGTAGAAAGCGACTGCAACCGTCTTGCCCGCTCAACAGGCTTGGCTATTGCCGAAGAGCCGGGCAAAGGCACATTCAATCCGATGTTTGTTTACGGCGGATCTGGATTAGGAAAAACCCATTTAGTGCAGGCAATAGGCTTGGCAATTAAATGTAAATTCCCTGAAAAAATAGTACTGTATATTTCGGCAAGCATGTTTCAAAATCAATACATAGATGCCCAAATACATAAGAATAATCTAAACGATTTTTTGACTTTCTATCAGTTGATGGATGTTCTGATTATTGATGATATACAGGAATTTGCAGGCAGAGAAGGCACTCAAAACATATTTTTTCAAATATTCAACCATTTGCATCAAGCTGGCAAACAGCTAATACTTACATCCGACAGAGCGCCTGTGGATTTATCTGGATTAACCGAGCGATTGCTGTCAAGATTCAAATGGGGGCTTACAGTCGAATTGCAAGTCCCAAATTTTGAAGCCCGCAAAGCAATATTGAAAAAGAAAATGTACAATGATGGCATAGAAATGTCGGATGAAATAATAGAATACATAGCAAGCAAAGTAACAACAAATATCCGCGAACTTGAAGGTGTGTTTACCACATTGAATGCAGAATCAGTATATAATACAAATAAATCACGAAGAGTGATAACTATTGAAATGGCAATGAATATCATAGACCGTCTGGTAAATTCAACAAAACGAGAAATTTCAATAGATAAAATAAAACGTATTGTTTGCGATTATTTTGGACTGTCATTAGATACAATATATTCAAAAATACGTAAGCGTGAAATTGTACAGGCTCGCCAAATCGCAATGTTTTTTGCAAGAAATATGACCAAGCACTCACTTTCTTCGATTGGCGCTGAAATAGGAGGTAAAGATCATGCTACGGTTCTACACGCATGTAAAACAGTAGAAGACCTTTCCGACACCGATAAAACATTCAAACAGCACATAACAGAAATAGAAAAAAGAATTAACAATTCACTTTAATAAATAATAAGGAACAGCGTTTAAAGGCAAATTATAAAATCTGCCTTTGTCTGTTACGGATATTACTACATGATATGCCTTTGAATTATATGTAAATTATAAAATTGTTGAAAACTTATTGCTGTAAATTTCCGAAAAAATAGTAACTTTACACCCATTTTCCGAATAAATGTAACGAGAAAATAATTATACAAGATTAAATGACTGATAATTAGTTTATCAACAAACGCAAATTGTTGTCAAGCGTAATAAAAATAATATATGATAGAAAATAACGAAAAAATTACAAAAATCAACATCGAAGAAGAAATGAAATCTTCGTATATTGACTATTCAATGTCTGTTATCGTATCACGCGCACTGCCAGATGTACGCGATGGAATGAAACCCGTTCATCGGCGCATTTTGTTTGGAATGGATGAAATGGGCGTATATGCAAATAAACCGTTTAAGAAATGCGCCCGTATCGTGGGCGATGTTATGGGTAAATATCATCCGCACGGCGACAGTTCTGTTTATGAAGCGCTGGTTCGCATGGCTCAAGAATGGAGTTTGCGCTATATGCTTGTTGACGGGCAGGGCAATTTCGGTTCAATGGACGGAGATTCGGCAGCGGCAATGCGTTATACAGAAGCGCGATTGCATAAAATATCCGAAGAAATACTTGCCGATTTGGATAAAAATACAGTTGATTTTGTTCCCAATTACAGCGAAGAATATCATGAACCCGTTGTACTTGCCACAAAAATTCCCACATTGCTTATAAACGGAGCATCGGGGATTGCCGTAGGAATGGCAACAAATATGGCTCCGCACAACCTTTCTGAAATTATAGATGCAATTTGCGCATATCTTGATAATAATGATATTACAGTTGACGAACTTTTGCAATATGTAAAAGGTCCTGATTTTCCTACAGGCGGTATTATTTACGGCTACCAGGGAATAAAAGATGCCTATCAAACAGGTCGCGGACGCATAGTAATCCGCTCACGAACAGATATGGAACTGTCCGACAGTGGACGCGAAGTAATTGTTGTCAGCGAAATACCATATCAGGTAAATAAAAAAGACTTAATAGAAAAAATAGCCGAACTTGTAAACGAAAAAAAAATAGAAGGCATTTCATACATCAACGATGAAAGCGACCGCAACGGTTTGCGCATTGTTATAAAATTAAAAATGGATGCTGTTGCAAATGTTGTGCTTAATACTTTGTTTAAATATACCCAACTGCAATCTACATTTTCGATAAACAATATAGCGCTGGTTGACGGACGTCCGCGATTGCTTAATTTGCGCCAGTTGATCAAATATTTTGTTCGCCATCGCTACGAAGTTGTAGTAAGACGCGCAAAATACGAACTGGAACAGGCGCAAAAACGCGCCCATATTTTAGAAGGTTTGCTTATAGCGCTTGACCATCTGGACGAAGTAATAGCGCTTATCAGAGCATCGAAAACACCCGACGAAGCGCGTAACGGTTTAATCGAAAAATTTGCACTTTCCGAAATTCAGGCAAATGCAATAATAGAAATGCGACTGCGCCAGCTTACAGGACTCGAACGCGATAAAATTCGCGAAGAACATGCCGAATTGATGAAAAAAATAGAATATTTGCATCAACTTATTGCAAACGAAGAATTACAGCGACAAATAATAAAAAACGAACTTGTTGAAGTAAAAAACAAATACGGAGATGCCAGAAGAACGGAAATAATTTATGCAGCCGAAGAATTTAATCCCGAAGATTTTTATGCAGACGAAGATGTTGTTATCACAATATCACATTTGGGATATATAAAACGAACTCCGCTCAGCGAATACCGTCTTCAAAACAGAGGAGGCGTAGGCGCTAAAGGAGGAGCAACGCGCGACGAAGATTTTATAGAACACATCTACGTTGCCAACATGCACAGCACAATGCTGTTCTTCACGCGCAACGGACGCTGTTTCTGGTTGAAAGTTTACGAAATTCCAGAAGGAAACAAAACTTCAAAAGGACGTGCAATTCAAAACGTAATAAACATAGAAAACGATGATAAGGTAATGGCTTATATCAATGTGAAAACATTGAACGATGACGAATATATCAACAATAATCATATTATTTTATGCACCAAAAAAGGCACAATCAAAAAAACACTGCTTGAAGCATATTCGCGTCCACGCTCTAACGGAGTGAATGCAATCACAATAAAAGATGGCGATGAACTGCTTGAAGCTCGACTGACAAACGGAAATTGCGAAGTATTATTGGCGGCTCGCGAAGGAAAAGCCATCAGATTCAACGAAAGATTAGTACGCCCAATGGGAAGAACAGCGGCAGGCGTGCGCGGAATGAAGATTGCGGAAACAGATGAAGTGATAGGCATGATTTGCGTAAATAAGGAAGATACTAAAACAACAATAATGGTTGTATCGGAAAACGGCTACGGTAAACGTTCCGACCTCGAAGATTACAGAATTACAAACAGAGGCGGGAAAGGAGTGAAAACTATAAATATTACCGAAAAAACAGGAAAATTGATTGCCATAAAAGATGTAACCGAAGAAAACGATTTAATGATAATAAACCGTTCAGGCTTGACAATACGCATGGCAGTATCGGAAATTCGTATTGCAGGACGCGCTACACAAGGAGTACGGCTTATTAATTTAAGAGAAAAAGACTTGATTGCAGCCGTTGCAAAAGTGAACAAAACAGAAGAAAAAGAAGAAATCGATGAAAATATTAGCGAAGAAAATAATCAAAATAATTAAAAATTAATATAAAATTTATACCTTTGTACAAACAAATTAAATTGTGATAAAAATAACAGAATTAATCATCTAAAACAATATTGATATGAAGAAAATTTTAACGGCAATTCTTCTGTTTGCAAGCATCCATATAGGATATACGCAACAATTTGCTAAAAGCATAAGCAAAAGCAATGAAGACATTGTAAACCCAAAAAAGAAAGACAATCCTAAAACATGGATTGACCGCGCTGAACTGATGCGCAAAATCTATGCCGAACCTACATCCAAATTACTGGATGCAGGCTTGAAAGAAGACTTGTTACAGGTATCTCTTAGAGGCGAACAGCAGTTATCCACAAAAAACGTTGTTGTTGACGACAAAGAGTACAAGGTAATTGAGTATGCAAACAAGGAAGTATATGTGAATTCCGAAGGCTATGTTGAAGTAACGCGAACAACAAAAACAGAAATTGACAACCCGCTTGACAAAGCTCTGGAAGCATATCTGAAAGCTATGGAACTTGGCGGAGATGCTAAAAAAATAGGAGAAGGACTTGACGCACTTAATAAGGCTTTTACAAATTGCGCATTCGGCGAATATTATGCAGGAAACCATTCGGCTACAATAGATGCCTTTAAAAAAGCCGTACAATGTTCATCTCATCCTACAGTAGGCAGAATTGACACAGGAATAATATACAATATCGGATTTATGGCAATGAAAAATCATGATTATAAAACCGCTGAAGAATATTATAAAAAAGCAGCCGAATACAACTATCAGGAAGGAGACATTCACGCAAGTATATATAATGCAATAAGAAGTCAGGGTACTAAAGACGACACCATACGCGCAGGCAAACTGCTGAACGAAGCATATAAAAAATATCCCGAAAATCTCAATATTCTGGCAACGCTTGTAAATCATTACCTTGGAACCGGCGAAGACCCTAAAATAATTATTCCCATATTAAAAGATGCTCAGGCTGCGGCTGAAGGACAGCAAAACGCTTCTTTATTCTACGTAGAAGGAAATCTGCACGTACAACTCAAAGATGAAGAAAGTGCAATACAGGCATACGGCAAAGCTATAGAAATAGACCCTGCCAACGCAAATGCATATTATATGCTCGGCACATTGTACTACAATCGCGGCGTAAACATGTTCAATGCCGCCGGCGACAAACCTGTTGCAGAGTATGATAAAGCGGTTGAAGAAGCAAATGTAGAATTTAAAAAATCAATAGAACCGCTCGAAAAAGCATTTGAGATTAACCCGAAAGAAAGAGCATTTGCAGATGCGTTGCGAAGCGTCTATTTTCGTTTCCGCGCCGATAGCCCCGAAATGAAGACGAAATACGAACAATACAAAAAAATCTGCGATGAATTAGAATAGCTGGATGGATGTTTATTATTCATGGTAAAAGAGAGCATTTTTATTAACGCTCTCTTTTATTTTTATCAATCTGTTTAGAATATTACGACTTTATATGATTTTCACAAATTAATTGCACAAATTGTTTTAAGAGTTGGATTTGGTTTAAGCATTTTGGATAATAATCTCCAAAATTTTTCAATTCGCTCGTATAAAGATGAAATATACCGATTGTGTGAGTCATTAACAGAGTTGAAATAAGGCGAATAAAAAAGAAGAAAAGGATTAAAATCAGAAATTCTTGCAAGTCCAAATTTTAAAACTTTAATGGTTTTGCAAAAGTTCAAATCTTAAAATCATTCCACTTCAAAGTCCAGCATTTTCAGGTTGTTTATATATGCTTGCAATTTATAACCGATTTTGATTTTGGTTGCCGTATCAGGCAAAGCTATAAAAACCATATCTCCGATTTTAAAACTAACATATTGCGATATATAAGATATTATTTCATCTATATCAAAAAGCAGTTGTGAAGTGTTGTATTTCTGTGCAATTTCATTGTTAATGATTAGTTTTATGTCAATATTGTTACAATTTATTTCGTTTGCTGGAATTGTTTTAGGGCTTACCGGAAGTGAAAAATCAAAGCAACGAGCAATATCTGCAGGTTTGTTTGCAGTTTGCAATTTTTGCAACATATCAACAGCCGTGAAACAAACGCCTGCGCCGATTTCATTGTAATATCTGTTTGCAAATTTCTTGTAAATACAGCGTCCTATACGAGAAAGACGAACAAATACTGAAACTCCGCAAACAATATCGTTTGTAAATTCAGGGTAAAAAAAATTTTGATTGTTGCGCAATAACGATGTTTCGGGACGCATTGAAAATATAGGAACTGCAATATTTTGCGGTGCATTTGAAAAATTATTTTCGACAACAAAAATTTTCATTTCAAGCCTAAAACAGTTTATAGTTTTCAGGAAAACGAATTTTTGCAAGCACGTTTTTTGTATCCAATGCAAAATCGCTGTTCATCATCCAGTCGTAATAGCTCGGTTCTGCTTTCAACACGGCAGTAAGCAGCCGCCCTTTGTGTTTTCCGAAATTGATAATCACTTCTTCCTTTTCGTTATATACAAAACGTCCGGCGTAATCTACATTGCGCGATTTTGTTGAAAATTCGGACAGAAATGTCATGTCGTTTTTCAATTCCGAATAACGGTCTAATTGTGATTCAAGTACTTCGACAGTAGCGCGTGTATCGGCTTCGGCGCTATGTGCATTGTTGAGATTTTTGTTGCAATAAAATTTATATGCAGCCACCAGCGTTCGTTGTTCCATTTTGTGAAAAATATTTTGCACATCTATAAGTTTGCGTTTACGAAAATCAATATCAATTCCAACGCGTAAAAATTCTTCGGCAAGCAGCGGTATATCGAACTTTATGGAATTATAGCCTATAAAATCGCAGCCATCTATATATTCAGCCAGATTTTTTGCTATTTCGCGAAATGTAGGACAATTTTTTACGTCTTCATCATAAATTCCGTGAATTGCCGATGCTTCAGGCGCTATGTGAATAGTAGGATTAAGACGTCGATTTTTTATTTCTTCGTGTCCATCTGGCAATATTTTTATTATGCAAATTTCAATTATTCGGTCTTTTGCTATATCAAGACCTGTTGTTTCCAAATCGAGAGCTACAACAGGATTTTTCAAATTTAATTTCATTTTTATTGTGATATTCGGCTGTTTGAAAAGCCATTTTATGTATTATCATGAAACGCGAAGCAATCAAATCATTATTAATTGCTTCGTGTTTTAAAATAATGCTGATGCGAAGCTTTGAACACTTCTTCATTTTTATTTTATCCAATCATCATTGGCATTAATAACATCAGCAAATCGTCTTTTTCGGATTTGTCGAAAGGCAGGAATAGCGCTGCTCTGTTAGAATCTGCCAACTCAATCGACACATTTTGCGAATTTATATTTGACAATATTTCTATCAAAAATGTAGATTTAAATCCTATTTCCATATCCGTACCATCGTATTGGCACGAAATGCTGTCATCTCCTGAAATGGAAAAATCCAAATCTTGCGCATAGGATGTTAATTCGTTGCCTGCTATTTTCAATTTTATCAGATTGCTTGCGGCGCTTGAAAACGTTGCTACGCGGCGAATGCAGTTCAAAAATTCAACTCTGTCAACCGTCATTTTATTCGGATTGTTTTGCGGTATTACTGAATTGTAACTTGGATAAATGCCTTCAATCAAATGACATACAAGAACATAATTGCCTAATGAAAATAAAACGTTTTTGCCGTCAAACTCGATTTTTACATTTTCTTCTTCTTTTGTAAGTATTGTTTTCAAAAGATTTGCCGGTTTTTTGGGAAGTATGAACGATGCCGTTTTTTCGATTGTAACATCATTGCGAGTGTAACGCACAAGTTTGTGTGCATCCGAAGCAACAAAAGTAAGATCATGTTTTTCTTCGTTCAAATCAAAATAAATACCGTTCATTACCGGGCGGAGCTGGTCTTCGGCGGTTGCAAACAGTGTATTGCTAATGCTTTCGAGCAAGGCATCAGATGTTATTTCTATTGTTGATTTTGTTTCTTCATCTATTATCGGGATTGAAGGAAATTCATCAACATTTGCTCCGGGAATATTGGATTTACCCGAGTTCCAGCGCATTTCAATCGACAAAGTTGTTTCATCAACTTTAAATATCAATGGTTGATCAGAAAACTCGCGAAGCGAGTCGGTAAGCAGTTTTGCCGGAATTGCGATTTCTCCTTCCGACATGACATTTTCTATTTTCAGTGTTGAAACAAAAGTTGTTTCAATGTCGCACGCTGTTATTTTCAGTTCATTACCTTTCAGTTGGAACAAAAAATGATTCAATATCGGCAAATTGTTTTTGCTGCTTATCACTTTGCTCAGCGTTTGTAAGCGATTTAATAATTCGTTGCTTGATACTACAAAATTCATAATGTATTTATTTCTGTATTGTTATGTATATAAAATATATCGCGGCAAAAGTAATATTTTTTTATTATTTTGCGCAATTATGAGTAAAACTATTTATCAACAAAGTCCGACAGTTTTTTTAACAATATATCAAAATCAATCCATTTTGCAATTGCAATATCCTGATTTTCATTCATTATTAAATAAAAATTATTTGTGTCTGTCAACTGTATCTGTCCATAAATTTCTTTAGGCTTGTTCAAAACTATATTTTTAATTGTTAAAAATATTTTATTTTTATTCGTTTTTACAGTCAGTTTATAAGCAGGTTTTCGTTTTATAATTCTGTTTTTTTCTCTATTGCCGATATCCGGTATTTTTGTATATTCAACTCCGTTGAAATAACTCAGGTAATTACGTATTTTTTCTTCATTGAATGATGTAATAAAATTTTGATTTTCAATATCAAATAGCATTAACTGATTTTTCGAATTATGAAAAATGATAAATGATTCTTCTGGTTGTTCAATATTTTCTACTGTGATTCTTTCTATTTCGGACGGAAGATATTTGAATACATTGTTGTTGAAGTAAAAAGATGCATTAGCGCTGATATAATCTATGGTTCTGACATCAAATCCCGGAATAGAAAGCGCATAAGGTTGTTTTTTGTTTGTAATTAGCCCAACGCAAAGCGTATCGAAAATTGAAATTTTGAAATCCAGTTTTTTTGATTTTCCTGAAAAAACTTTCACATGAAATCCATGTTTATTGATTTTGTCAATAACTTGTTTTGTAATGCTTGCAGGTACAGGGAAATCGGCGTACTGATTAGATAGAGCATAAAGCAAATTGTCGATAATCGGTTTGTTTGTAGATTTTCCGTCGGCAAGCCAAACTCCATCTTCGTTTTTTCGCAGTTCAGCCTGTATTGAATCGCGTTTTATTTTTATCAAATCTATTTCATCTTGTTTTATATTTCCGAAATCTTTTTCGGAAACAAGCAATATTGGAGCATGTATAATAAAATAAAATGTTATGCAAACAAATAAAAGAAGGAACAGTATTTTTATATTTTTCATTGCATTTGCAGTTTAGCCGTATATTCAAATATTTTAACAATGTACAAAGATAATGTTTTTTGATTTATGTACAAAAAAGTGCATGCAATAACCATGGCAAACGCATTTAAATTCTAATAGATTGATAATCAAATATTGCTTTTTTTATATTTAATAAAAACTCAAAAATTTAATACTTAAAATGCCTGTAAATAAGATGAATAAAATTTTAAATGCATTTGTCTTGGCTTATCAGGGAATGGAAATTGCTGAAAAATTCATGCTGAAAATATTTTTTCTGATATCTTGCCCACAAGATTTCTATACCGTTTGACAATCATGCTGGAGAAGTTGATGTTTTTGAACTCTTTTGAATTTTTTTTGAGAAAATCGTCTGCAATACAATAAATTTCAATAATTTTGTCGCTGGTAAGCTGTGCCGTAATCTTTATTTATTTTATTGATTTATAGATATAAATATACTATAAATTAGCCAACTTGCCTGCTTTTGCATACTTTTTTTATATTGAACTCAAGCTAATGAAGAATATAGATATAATAAACAAATGGATACAAATGAAATTATAGACAAACTGAAAAAACAGGGTAAATCAATCGCTGCATCAATTGCTGAAATTAAAGATTATCCCGAACCCGGAATTTCGTTTAAAGATATAACTCCGGTATTGCAATCACCAGAATTATTCGACAAAGTTAATACCGCTTTGTCCGATTTGAGCAAATGTTTTGGCAATGCAGATTTGGTAATATCGCCCGAATCGCGCGGATTCCTTTTTGGACCTGTAATTGCCGACAGGCTTGGTACAGGATTTATTCCTGCCCGCAAATCGGGAAAACTTCCACGAGCCGTGATAGAAGAACCATACGGAAAAGAATACGGAACGGATAAAATACAAATTCATAAAGATGCTATAAAAAAAGGACAGCGCGTGATAATTATTGACGATGTGCTTGCCACAGGAGGAACGGCAAAAGCAATATCACGGCTTGTAGAACGCCTTGGCGGAATTGTTGCAGGTTACGTGTTTTTTATAGAATTATGCTACCTTGACGGAGCAAACTTACTCGGCAGCGACAAAGTGCTATCTTTGGTAGAATATAAATAGTTGTGCCTTATGAATAGTATTTACTGTAAATAATAGACAGTTTTTCTATTAATGTACATTGGCAATTTATTATTAAAATCTCTACTGAACTACAAAAATTTTGGACATAAAAAAGGACAACCTTAATCGGGTCGTCCAAACAGTTTTTTGAAATTAATTGTTGTTGAATACAATAAATTAATTACCAGTAATATAAAATTATAATTATTTTTTGTCTGTCAGTAAGATTTTTAACTGTTTACACATAAGCAAGGTTTTAATTGCATAAAAAAATCATTTCCTTTGTCGTCAACCAGAATGAATGCGGGAAAGTCAATAACTTCAATTTTCCATATTGCTTCCATTCCAAGTTCTGGATATTCAATACATTCAACTTTTTTAATATTGTTTTGCGCTAAAATTGCGGCAGGTCCTCCTATACTGCCGAGATAGAATCCTCCGTGTTTTTTGCAGGCATCTGTAACTTGTTGGCTGCGATTGCCTTTGGCTATCATTATCATGCTTCCGCCGTTTTGCTGAAACAAATCAACATACGAATCCATGCGTCCTGCAGTTGTTGGACCAAACGAACCTGATGGCATTCCCTGTGGCGTTTTTGCAGGACCTGCGTAATAAACAGGATGTTCCTTTACATAATGCGGAAGTCCTTCGCCTGCATCTATACGTTCTTTGAGTTTGGCATGTGCGATATCGCGCCCTACGATAATTGTGCCGCTTAACGACAGTCGAGTGGCTACAGGATATTTTGTGAGTTCAGCAAGAATTTCTTTCATCGGGCGATTCAAATCTATTTTTATTGCTCCGCTTTCTTCTGTTTTGCGCCATTCTTCGGGAATAAACCGTCCTGGATTTTCTTCCAGTTTTTCAATCCAAATGCCGTCCTTATTTATTTTTGCCTTTATATTTCTGTCGGCAGAACACGATACTGCCAAACCCACAGGACACGAGGCTCCATGTCGTGGGAGACGAATTATTCTAACATCATGAGCATAATATTTTCCTCCAAACTGTGCGCCGAATCCCGACTGTTGAGCCGCTTTAAGAATTTTTGCTTCGAGTTCTGTATCTCTGAACGCCTGCCCTCCATCGTTTCCCTGTGTCGGTAATTCATCATAGTATTTTGTTGAAGCAAGTTTCACAGTTTTAAGGCAAGCATCTGCAGATGTTCCGCCTATCACAAAAGCGATATGATACGGAGGGCAAGCCGCCGTACCGAGTGTTTTCATCTTTTCAATCAAAAAATTTTCGAGCGTTTCGGGATTCAACAGCGCTTTTGTTTCCTGATAAAGATATGTTTTGTTGGATGAACCTCCGCCTTTGGCGATAAATAAAAATTTGTATTCATCTCCATTTGTTGCCTGAATGTCAATTTGTGCAGGAAGATTGCAACCCGAATTTTTCTCTTTATACATCGTCAGCGGCACAGTTTGCGAATAGCGCAGATTTTCCTGCGTATATGTGTTGTAAATTCCAAGCGAAAGCGCTTCTTCATCGTCGCCGCCTGTCCAAACCTGCTGACCTTTTTTGGCTATGACCGTTGCCGTGCCGGTATCCTGACAAAATGGCAAAATGCCTTTTGACGACACTTCAGCATTTTGAAGCATTGTGAGTGCAACATATTTGTCGTTTTCTGTAGCTTCAGGGTCGTACAGAATGTTTGCAACCATTTGTTGATGTTCAGCTCGCAGCAAAAACGAACAGTCGCGTATTGCAGTTTGCGCAAGTTTGGTCAAGCCTTCAGGCTCTATTTTCAATATTGTTTTGCCTTCAAATTCTGTTGTTGACACATGCTCTTTGGTAAGCAGATAATATTCCGTTTTATCTTGTTTTAACGGAAAAGGATTTTGATATTTAAATTCCGGTATTGGCATAATTCTTTATTTTTTTGTTTTAATGATACAAAAGTAATAAGATAATTTTTAAATACAGATTATTGGTTAAAAAATTGGTAATAGCGTTTTGAGACCTTAGCAAAACGTTCAGATGATAAAATATGATAAAAAACTTTTAATTTTTTTATTTTCAATACTTCATTATCAAATGACATAATTATTTGATTATAATTGAAATAATTGTTAAATTAAATTAAATGAATACAATATTGTACACCTGAATAAAAAAATATTATATTTGCAACTTCATTATAAACAGAATACAATTATGAACTTATTAAATGTCAGCAAGACCTTTCCAAATGAAGCAAGTTGCAAACGAAAATGGACGGCAAGCAGAGATCATCATGGCGCAATATGCTCTCATTGCGGCAGTAATGCACATTATTGGAAATCAGACAAAGAATGTTATGAATGTAAAATCTGCAAATATGGACAAAGTTTGAAGTCAAATATAATAAGGCTCGGTTCACGCTTGCCGTTTCGTTACTGGTTTATAGCATTTCATTTACTCACTTCGACCAAAAAGAGTTTTTCTGCCAAAGAATTACAACGACAGTTAGGACACAAATATTACGAACCGATATGGACATTGCTGCACAAATTACGCGATGCCGAATATAGATTGGAAGGTGTAATCGAATTTGACGAAGGATTTTTCAGTACAGAACTTCAAGCAGATGAAAAAAACAAACCGTTGAAGCGTGGACGTGGCAGTCAAAAGAAAAGCAAGGTTTTGGTAATGTCCGAAAGTGTTCCTGTACAGAAAAATGAAAACAAAAAAGAATGTAAAAAATCCAGCAACAAAGATAAAATACGTAAAGTAAATCATATAAAAATATTTGTTATCAACGACTTAAAATCGGAGACAATTAACAGTAAGGTACAAAAACACATAGACAAGCAGGCAGAAATAGATTCCGACAATTCCACTTCCTACACCAATTTAGGCAGTCCTGTAGCACAACACCGTCCGAAAGTCATACCCAATGAACTGATTGAAAAAGCATTACTCTGGGTTCATATTGCAATAAGTAATGCCAAGCGTATGTTGCTGGATATTTTTCACGATATAAAGCCTGAATATCTGCAAAATTATCTGAACGGGTTTTGTTACAAGTTCAATCGTAAATACTTTGGTGAAGTACAGTTTGAGCGATTATTGGTGATTTCTGTCGCTTATAAAAATCAATTTAGGTATCATGTACTATAATCATTAAATGAAAAATTATATGAAACGTTTATTATTAATATTTTTATCGATACTGTTTACATTTACTGCATTTTCGCAGCAAGTCTCTTTCAGCAATGAAATAAAAAATACAGAAGACGAAAATGTAAAACAAATTGCCGAAATTTGGGAAAAATATATACAAAAATGTTGGCAACAACCGGATTCGGCTGCAATGTTATATTGGAATTCCATAGAAAATAGAGAAAATAATTTACATGCTGATATAATAAGATTCAATTTTCCTGATTGTTTTTATTATCGTACAGGCAAAGTTTTTACGTATAATATAAAGCCAAGTAGAAATAATGATTTTTATGAGATAAACAGTATGTCGTTGATTAAAAAAGATAACGAAATAACAGATGTACTTGCTTGTTTCAGAGTGTGTGCGGCAAAAGAAAATAATGAATTTAAACTTTATAATTATTTTTATACCATAAAAGATAATCTTAACAGTTATTTGGTTGATGGTATTGAGTATTATTATCCCAAATATTATGAATTTGACAAAGAAAAAGCACAACAATCATCCGATTTTTTGCAAAACATGCATAATAAATACAATATAGCACAGAAGCAACCAATTATTTATATAGTATCAAACAGTTTGGACGAATGTAATGAATTGATAGGATTTAACTATACCGTAATGAGTAACACAAATAAAAATGCAGGATCATTTAGATTTCCGAATATTTTGATTGCTGCAAAAGTTAACCATATTCATGAATTAACTCATAGTATTTTTGATATAGTTTTTAATTCCTCTACGCTTATGTCCGAAGGGATTGCCACATACTATGGTGGCAACGCAGGGATACAATTACCTGAATTAAAAAAGAATTTCAAACAATATGTTGCAGCAAATACCGAAACAGATTTATCTGATTTTAATGCATATTATAAGTTATTAGAGGATGGTTCAAATCCTGTTTATACTGTCGGCGCACTAATAATTGAACATTCAATGAAAAATGGTGGAGAACAGGCAGTTGTGAGATTACTCAAATACAGTGATGATAATATTTACGATTTATTCCTTAATGAATTTGGCATAAAGAGAGAGGAAGTACATAATTTTATTTTGCAACTTGTACATGATGAATAAAAGATATTGCATATTTGACACACATGCGAATAATACTTATTATTACAATATAGACAATAATGTGTTGCTTTATTTACCTGAAACACATAAATATATTATTAACGAGAATAATAAATCATTATTATCTAAACATATCAAATCTGATAGAGATTATTTAGTTCCTCCAATAAGTTTCGGTTAGCAGTCATGCGGCAAGCAGTCCATGCGCATCGGTTTTTTCACACGCTTTGTATTTTGATTTATAAAATCTTTCCACGATTTGTATGGCGACGCATCTTTTACAACTGCTCCGCTTGTTTGATAATAATGACAGAGCGCAGCCGCCAAACCATCGGTAGCATCCATATTTTGAGGCAGTTTTTTTATTTTCAATAACTTTTGCAATGTAAGCGCCACCTGTTCTTTTGATGCCGAACCGCGTCCTGTTATCGACATTTTTATTTTGCGCGGCGCATATTCAAAAATCGGAATCGAACGCTGTAATGCTGCGGCAATAGCTGCTCCTTGTGCGCGACCAAGTTTAAGCATACTTTGAACATTTTTGCCGTAAAACGGCGCTTCAATCGAAAGTTCGTCTGGATGATATTCGTCAATAAGTTGGCTGATTCTGTCAAAAATGGTTTTAAGTTTAATATAATGGTCGCCATATTTTTTCAATTCAATAGAACCCAAAATCATTAATTCCGGTTTTTTTCCATTAATTTTAATCAAACCGTAACCCAATATCGTTGTTCCGGGATCAACGCCTAAAATTATTTTTTCGCTTTCAATCTTTTTATTCAGCATGTTGGTATGTTATTTTCAAAATTGTTTTACAATTTTCGTCTATCTTAAAATAATCGTCAATCCTGTGATTTACAAGCCATACAATTTTTCCGTTAGACGTTAAAACGCATTGTTCGTCTTTTTCAAACTGCGATATTTTTTCGTCTATAAAATAATCGCTTAGTTTTTTTCGTCCAACCATGCCGAAAGGCGTAAAACTGTCTCCTGCTTGCCATTTGCGTAATATTAGAGGAAATTTTAATTTGTCGAAATCTAAAAACGCTATATTCCGGCTTTTTTCTATGGTTATATTTTTATTTTCTTTTTTCTCTATTTTCAATGATATGGGACAATCTATTGCGGTAGCGTTTTCATCAATTTTGACAGAGAAATATTCATCTGATTTTAATGTTGATATAATTAAATTTTTTCTATCTTTAAGCAAAACATGAGTTGTCGAAAAAAATTTTTTACCAGATGCGCCATCAAGCGCCTCACAAATATCGGCAATGCGCTCTGTACTAAAATTGTAGTGTTGTAACATTTCGAAAAGCCACAGCCGCGGATTTTCTGTTTGCTGCAGTTTGTTAATGTCAATAAAAAAATTATTGCCGTCAGAACTGGCAATATCGGCGATTATTTTGGTTTTCATCGATTGCAGCACAGCGTAACATTGAGACAAATGGTTCATGTTTTCAGTCATAGTTTGCAAAAACGATGGATTTATTTTTTCAAATTCAGTGATTATGTTGTTGCGTATTCTGTTGCGTGAAAATTTTACGTTACTGTTGGTTTCGTCTGTACAAAAATCAATATTGTGTTTCTCTGCATGGTTTTCTATCTGTCGGCGCGAAGCAAACAGCAATGGACGAATAATGGTATCGGTTTTTTCCCTTATTCCCAGCAAGCCTTTTATTCCCGTACCGCGAACAAGGTTCAGAAAAAATGTTTCGATAACATCGTTTTTGTTGTGAGCTATTGCTATTTTGGAATAATTATACTGTTTTCGGATAGTTTCAAACCAATTGTAACGCAATTCTCGCGCCGCCATTTCTATCGAAATTTTTTGTTGACAGGCATAATTTTCAGTATCGAATTTTACATAATGTAATATTAAGTCATGTGATTTTGCAAATGCTTCAACAAAAGCGGCATCATCGTCAGACGCTTTGCCGCGCAACGAAAAATTGCAGTGAGCAAGCGCCGTATCGAATTTTGCCACGCGAAACAGATTTGCCATAACAATGGAATCTATGCCACCGCTGACGGCAAGCAATATTTTGTCACTACGTTTTGATATGCCGAGTTTTTCAACGTTTTTTTCAAATTCAATCTGTAACATGGCACAAAAATAATAAAAATATACCAATACAACTCGCACTATAATGTATCCCAAATTAGGACAGCAAGTTAAGACAAAAAAAATATATTTGCGAGATGAAAAGCAGGAGAAAATTCACAAGCGACTTTCAGGCAAAATGTAGTATTAGAAGACATTCGGGACAATCCACGATGAGTGAATTGAGTAGTAAGTATGAGTTGAAAACTCATGGCAAACGCATTAAAAAAATGAAAAAACAGGTGTTTATTAACAAAATTGGATATTGACTGTTGATAACTATTTGTTTTTTAACGTATTATATTGAGAATTATTTTGTATCTTTGTATAAATTAAATTTTTGCATAAAATTATACAAACATCTTTACATTCATCTTTCGGCTCTCTTTATGATCCGCGAATTAATAGACGCAATTTACACAATTTGTTTGATATTATTATTTTAAGTATTCTTGCCATACTAAGTAAGCGGCGCGAAATCTTATGATTCAATATAACTTTTCGGAAAGGAAAATTTTGCCTTTCTCAAACAATTTTTGCAACTCAAAAACAACATACCTTCGCATGACACAATCAATCGTATTTTTCAAATAATAAATCCTCTTCAATTTTAAAAATGTTTTATAAATTGGGCGCAAACGCTTAAAGACGAAAATATTATAGACCGTGTGATTGCTATTGATGAAAAAACTGTGCGCGATTCAAAAGACACTTTTCATCACAAATCGACACTTCATTCGGTACACGCGTGGAGTGTGGAAAACGGCATTTGTTTGGGGCAAATGCATTAAAATTATAATATATTGATAATCAAATATTGTTTTTTGATATTTAATAAAAAAACTCAAAAAATCAATCCTTAAAACGCGTGGAAATCAGATGAATAAAATTTTAAATGCGTTTGCCATTCTCTACATACCATTTTTTTGCTAAATCTCCTCCTCTGTCTTTGAGGCTCGGTAAGATTACAATTTTTTGCTACAATTTTTTTGAGAAAGTGAGTAGTGAAAATTCATAACTATATCTTATTAATTTTACTGCAATACAATTTATTAATTTTCATCAACTTAATGCTTTTGTGGAGCATATCGGAATCGAACCGATGACCTTTTGACTGCCAGTCAAACACTCTAGCCAACTGAGCTAATACCCCAATTTTATAATGCAAATATATATAAACAAAACGAATTAGCAAAAAAATGACTTTTGCGAATTGTTTTTTCTCATTAGTGTTTCCAATTCGTTCTGCCTGTCTGTATTTAGAAACGAAAATATCTATTCGTACATTGCACAAGTTAGCATATGTGCTTTGAAGTGCGACCTTGCATTTTGTCGAATCTAACAAATAAACAATATTTAGCAGACGTAAATGCCTGATGCTGTCCTATATTAACCTTAATTTGCAGTAATATAAACATAAATTACATGTTTACTGTCGTTATTTTTGTATTTTTGCACAAAATTTGAAAATGCAAATTCTGAAACATACAATATTTATTTTTGCGGCATTGATATTTGCAGGTTGCGCCAATTTTGACAATGTTCATGTTAAAATAGATAGCGACAGTGTGAAAATAAGTTCTGTAAAAGGCTCTAATTTCATGCTCAACATACCAGTTGAAGTTGACAATCGCACAGCGAAGAATCTTGTGCTGAAAAAAATAAATATAGATGTACTAAAAAATGGATACAGTTTTGCAACATTAAAAATGACAGAAAAAGTTGAAATAGAAAAGCAAACAAAACAAAAATATATTATAGCGCTTAACGGAAAAATTGTTGACCCAATGAGTATGATATTTTCGGGTTTCAGCTTCAAAAATACGACAAGCGAACATTATACGTTAAATGGATATATAAAAACAGGAACTGCAACATTCAGCAGAAAAATAAAATTCAAAAACGCAGATTTTGAAACATTGATAAGTTCTTTCGGAAACAAATAAAAATAAAATAGTTCATTTATATGAAAAACAAATTGCTGATAATTACATTGCTCGGAACATTTGCAGCGTTTTCTGCAAAATCGCAAACTTCTGAAACCGATTCCGTATTCGTAAAGTTGGATTCGACATTTGTAAATATAATAGAAGATATGGAAAATTTGTCGCAAGGCAAAATCACAGTAATTCAAAGCGCTGATATTGATGAAGCTCTATCGTTACACAGAGCCGAAAATTTCAAAACGCAAAAAATTACAGGCTATCGTATATGTATATTTCGCGACAATCAACAAAATTCCCGCTCAATAGCATTGCAAACAAAACAAAATTTCAAATCTGAATATCCCGACATTCCCATATATTTGGAATATAAAAATCCTTATTTTTACGTATATGCAGGCGATTTTAGAACAAAAGAAGATGCAGAAAAATTCAAACGCGAAATAAATGCAGAGTATCCAAAATCGTGGTTGTCGAACGAAATAAAAATAAATCTTCCATCGTTATGAGCGACCAAATAAAGCACGAATGTGGTATTGCCTTAATACGTCTGCGCAAACCGCTTGATTACTATTACCAAAAATACGGAACATGGGCTTATGGAATCCAGCGATTATATCTGCTTATGGAAAAACAGCACAACCGTGGACAAGATGGTGCAGGAGTTGCAAGTTTAAAACTAAATCCCAAACCCGGAAAAAGTTATATTCACCGTTCGCGTTCAAATGATAAATCATCTCTCAACGACGTATTCGATTTTATAAAAAATTCAATAAAAACAAATTCGGAACAGGAAGAAAATCCCGAATGGGCAAAAGAAAATTTACCTTTTGCAGCAGAACTATACCTCGGACATTTGCGCTACGGAACTTTTGGCGGCAACTCAATAGAACATGTTCATCCCGTGATGCGGGCAAGCAACTGGCTTTCGAGAAATCTTGTTGTTGCCGGAAATTTTAATCTGACAAATACGGACGAAATATACAATCAACTGCTTAATATAGGACAACAACCGCGTGAAATTTCCGATGCTGTTACAATTCTCGAAGAAATAGGATATTATCTTGACGAAGAAAACAATAATCTTTACGAAAAATATAAACAGCAAGGATTTTCAAAAATAGAAATCTCAAAACGAACAGCCGAAGAAATTAATATCTCGAATATTCTGAAACGCGCAACGCGAAGATTTGACGGCGGTTATGTAATTGCAGGAATGACAGGTAACGGAGACGCTTTTGTAGTTAGAGACCCAAACGGTATTCGTCCTGCATTTTACTACGTAAACGACGAAATTATTGCCGTTGCGTCCGAACGTCCCGTACTGCAAACAGCCCTTGATGTGAGAACAAACGGAATAAGCGAAATACCGCCCGGTTCTGCATTAATCATAAATAAAGACGGTAATTGTAGAACTGAACAGATTATCGCCGCAGGCGAAAAAAAAGCATGTTCTTTCGAACGTATTTACTTTTCACGCGGAACAGACAAGGAAATTTATCGCGAACGCAAAAAACTCGGCGAACTGCTCACCGATGCAATATTGAAATCTATTGATTATGATTTGGATAATACTGTTTTTTCGTTCATTCCCAACACAGCAGAAACGGCATTTTTCGGAATGTTGAAAGGCATAGAAGATTTTATGCTGCGCGACAAACAGCGACAAATCATAGAATCGCACAAACTGCTTAATTACGATGAACTGTGGAATATTATAACCCGCCGACCGCGTTACGAAAAAATCGCCGTGAAAGATGCCAAATTGCGTACATTCATCACCGAAGGCGAAGCGCGTACAAATCTTGTTGAACATATTTATGATGTTACATACGGCGTAATTCGCCGCAATCAGGACAATCTTGTCATTATTGACGATTCCATTGTACGCGGCACAACATTGAAACGCAGTATAATCAGTATTTTAGACAGACTGGAACCTCGCAAAATAGTAGTTGTAAGTTCGTGTCCTCAAATTCGATATCCTGACTGCTACGGCATAGACATGTCACGAATGAACGAATTTTGCGCCTTCCTTGCTGCAATTGAATTACTGAAAGAAAACGGCAAAGAACATGTAATTGAAGATGTTTATAAACAATGCAAAACGCAGGAATATCAGGACAAAGAAGAAATAGTAAACTATGTGAAAAATATTTACTTGCCTTTCACAGACGAACAAGTTGCCGTAAAAATAGCACAAATGCTGAAACCTGAAAATTCCAAAGCCGAAGTGCAGCTTGTATTTCAGTCAGTTGAAAATTTACATGTCGCTTGTCCAGAACACACTGGCGACTGGTATTTCACAGGTAATTATCCAACGCCCGGTGGAAATAAAGTTGTAAACAAAGCTTTTATCAACTATTACGAAGGAAAAAACGACCGACCGTATTAAAAATCAGTATCTCCTTACCAACCAAATTCAGGCGATATTGAGGAATGATATTTTTGCTGTAAAATGTAAAGTTTATTTGTTCGAAGGTTACTCATTAAAAAATTAAAAGAGACTGTTTTTCAGGCAATCTCTTTTTTGGGTGTCTTTATGTATGTTTTTTTGTTTTACTGTAATTTTGGACCTGCAGCAACAAGAATTTTCCCTGCTTCGTTACCCGTAAATTTCACAAAATTCTTTATAAATCTGCCTGCCAAATCTTTTGCTTTTGTATCCCATTCGCCGTTATTTGCATAAGTATCGCGCGGGTCAAGGATTTTGGGGTCAACTCCGGGAAGTTCTGTTGGCGCTTCAAAATCAAAATAATCTATTTGTTTTGTCGGAGCGTTATCAATACTTCCGTTAAGAATTGCATCTATAATTCCGCGAGTATCTTTTATTGATATTCGTTTTCCTGTTCCGTTCCATCCTGTGTTTACAAGATATGCTTTTGCTCCCGACAGTTCCATTCTTTTCACCAATTCTTCACCATATTTTGTAGGATGCAAACTTAGAAAAGCAGCGCCGAAACATGCTGAAAATGTTGGAGTAGGTTCTGTAATTCCACGTTCTGTACCTGCAAGTTTTGCAGTAAATCCGCTTAAAAAATAGTATTTTGTCTGTTCTGGAGTTAATATTGATACAGGAGGAAGCACGCCGAAAGCATCAGCTGAAAGGAAAATAACTTTCTTTGCAGCAGGAGCTTTTGATACTGGTTTAACAATATTTTCGATATGATAAATAGGATACGAAACGCGAGTGTTTTCGGTAACCGACTTGTCGTTGAAATCAATTTTGCCATTTTCGTCAACCGTAACATTTTCGAGTAATGCGTCGCGGCGTATTGCATTCCAAATATCAGGTTCGCTTTCTTTGTCAAGGTTTATGACTTTGGCATAGCAGCCGCCTTCAAAGTTGAAAATTCCTTCGTCATCCCAGCCGTGTTCATCATCGCCTATCAGTTCGCGTTTGGGGTCGGTTGACAGCGTTGTTTTTCCTGTTCCCGAAAGTCCAAAAAAGATGGCTGTTTCGCCTTTCGCATTTGTATTAGCCGAGCAATGCATCGAGGCAATTCCTTTGAGCGGCAGCAGATAATTCATATACGAAAACATGCCTTTTTTCATTTCGCCTCCATACCATGTATTAAGTATAACCTGAATTTTTTCGGTAAGATTAAATACTATTGCCGTTTCCGAATTCAGCCCGAGTTCTTTGTAATTGTCTATTTTTGCTTTTGCAGCGTTGAATACAACAAAATCGGGTTCGCCATAGTTGGCAAGTTCTGCGTCTGTTGGACGAATGAACATGTTTTTTACAAAATGAGCCTGCCATGCAACTTCGCATATAAAACGAATTTTAAGGCGGGTATTTTCGTTTGCTCCGCAGAAAGTATCAACTACATATAATTTTTTACTTGATAACTGTTTACATGCAATATCTTTCAGCGCCTTCCACGTTTCTATACTCACCGGCTTATTGTCATTTTTGTATTCATCGGATGTCCACCAGATTGTATCTTTTGAAGTTTCATCCAACACAAAAAATTTATCTTTGGGCGAACGTCCAGTGTAAATGCCTGTCATTACGTTTACAGCGCCCATTTCTGTAACTTGTCCAGCTTCAAAGCCAGTCAGCGAAGGGTCAATTTCCGCTTTGTACAAATCATCGTATGAAGGATTGTAAATAATTTCCTTTACGTCTTTGATTCCGTACTTTGTTAAATCTAAATTTCTCATAAGATATTTATTATTTATTTTAATTTCCAAATTTTATGAATTGGCAAAGGTAGTTATTTTTAGTACAAAATTCCATAAATTTGCGAAATATCAATTTAATTAATGTTAAACAGTTTATTGTTCAAATTTTATAAAATTGCAACACAACGTGTCAAAATGATTTAACGCGCGGAACTATAATCTGTTTAAATGACTTTGTTCTAATTTTCAGATTAATCATATATTTTACGATTATCATATACATATACTATATTTGATATTATTCCACAACTGTTTTTTTTAATTTTTTCAATGAAATTTTCATTATTGTAAAATAATGTTATAACTTTGCGGTTGAAAATGTAAATATTGTATGCTTATGAATTGAAAACAGGCAAACAGTACGCACATTTTAGATTGGAAAAAGCGTTTAGCTGAATCTTAGGCTTATTGAAACTTAGACAATTTCAAAAAACTGCCATGAGTAATGCTAGTCGCTCACGCCTTTTCGGCGTGGGCATTTACTCATATTTTATTTGGCAGTTTAGGTAGTCTAAGACCTCAATAAGCAGATTAACAGAGTTTGTCCGCGCTTTTTTTATGTGCGTATATGAAAATGAATTAGAACATAAGGACAAAAATCCGGAATTGTCGAAACCGGGCGTTAAATAAAAATGCGACTGAAAGTCTGAATAAGCCGAATATAGACGTAAAATAAGAAGTAGGCGTTATTTAAAATTATAAATTATTATGAGTTCAACATCGTGGTTGGAAACAACAAAAAAAAGTATTACAAGTTCAACATCGTGGTTAGAAATAACAAAAACCATTTTTTTAGGAGTATTATTATACTCGATAGCAAATGTATTATATGCAATTATTGGTCCAATAAACTCACTTGCAAGTTTCGGCAGTTCGATAGCAAATGCCGTTGGTAGAGGAGGAGGAAGCATTGGTGGTATCGCTGCATTTTTTAATATTTTAACCTACTTGCTTTTAATTGGAATTGTAGGTGGATATGTATTATTTGTGCTTGGCTTGACGAATTTTTCAAAAATCCTTGAAGCGCCAGACGGCAAGTCTGTTGAAAGCGTCCGCAACGGCGCAATAGTAATGTTAGCCGGCGCTATTATCAAGGTTTTAATATGGTCGCTTCTCGGATCTATTGTTTATATTGTTGGATTTATTTTGATGACGCTGGGATATTCAAACTTGAAAAATTCGCAGACATTTCCACAGGAAGCGAGAAATGGAGCATCAAAATTGTTTACGGCGATGCTTTTGTCGTTAGCAGGAGCAATTTTGGGATTCATTCCTCTTGCCGGCGGTTTTATCAATGCAGTATTGAGTATAATAGCATTCTTCTTGATTTTGTCCGGTTGGGCAACAATCAAAAATACGAAAGCTTAGAAATAAGAAATTAAACCTTTGAATCATGAACTTTCCCATTTTGACGAAATTTTTAATGTTCCAAAACCCGTGCAAAGTGGGAGAGTTTTTTATTTCAGGTTTGCAATAGCGAAGAAAAATTCCATGTGCCGTAAACGTGCGTTTCCATGTGCCGTAAACGTGCGTTTCCATGTGCCGTAAACGTGCGTTTACATGTATCGTAAACGTGCGTTTACATGTATCGTAAACGTGCGTTTACATGTATCGTAAACGTGCGAATGAATAAGGCTCTGCCATGCGGCGGATAATAATTGGAAACAATAAATCTTTAGCAATTTATGGTAATACAATGATAAATAATCTTCATAAAAAAACTAAACACTAAATTCGCGGAAATAAAAATGAAACAACAAATAACAATAACAAACGAAAAAGTCAACTAATCTTGCAGGCAAAACAGTACGTGAATTAACCTGTCTCTCTTTTTCTGCGCACGGGATTATTATGGCAAATTCAAAATGAATATCAATTTGAACGTTTTATCATTAATCGTTATTTATTCCTTTTTATTGCATTTTGACAAATCATTCTTAATTTTGCGCAAAAATTATACAATGAAAAATATAAAACTGTTGCTCTGCATTTGCATAACATTTATTTTTACAGAAGGCTGTAAAAACTCTAAACTGTCGTTTACTGACAGCGAAATTGAAATTATAAACAGATATTCGCAACAAAAAATGCGGGTATTACTTTATAATAATACTCAAGATTCTTTGATTTTGCGGCAGCAGACAAAAAAATTATCAACAGCAGATATGCAAAGCGATATTTTCAAAAATTTGAAAACGCAAATGCTGCTCACCGTCCGTGATACGGCAAATGCAGGAGTTGGAATTGCCGCTCCGCAAGTAGGTATTTCAAGGCGTTTGATTGCCGTTCAGCGTTTCGACAAAGACGGCGAGCCTTTTGAATTTTATGCAAATGCATATCTTGTTTACCGTTCGGATGCGAAACGCACAGGAAGCGAAGGCTGTTTGTCGATTCCCGGTCGCAGAGGCAATGTTGAACGTTCCGAAACGGTTGTAGTGGAATATACCGATACAGAAACGCTTACACAGCAAGTCGATACTGTTTCTGGATTTACTGCCGTGATTTTTCAGCACGAAATTGACCATCTGGACGGTATTTTATACATCGACAAACTTCAGCAGAATGAGTGATTTTTGCGATAAAAAATTTTGGTTGCCCACGTCCAAAAAAGAAGTTGACGATTTGGGATGGGATTGTATTGATATAATATTTTTCAGCGGCGATGCTTATGTTGACCATCCTGCTTTCGGCGCTGCTATTATTGCTCGCATTTGGCAAAAACTGGGTTTCAGAGTAGCCATAGTTCCTCAACCAAACTGGCGGGACGATTTGCGCGATTTCAAAAAACTCGGCTGCCCGCGTCTGTTTTTTGCCGTTTCAGCAGGAAATATGGACAGCATGGTGAACCATTACACAGCCAATAAGCGTTTGCGAAGTAACGATGCATATACTGCAGGCGACAAATCAGGTTTTCGTCCCGATTATGCGGTAAGCGTTTATACAAATATTCTTAAAAAACTTTATCCTTCAACTCCCGTAATAGCAGGCGGCATAGAGGCTTCGCTACGCAGGTTTGCCCATTATGATTACTGGCGTAACCAACTTTTGCCAAGTATTCTGATTGACAGCAACGCCGATCTGCTGATTTATGGAATGGGGGAAAAGGCGGCGGCGGAAATAGTTTTGAGAATAGCAAAAGGCGAAACAGCGGATATGATTGCTGATATTCCGCAAACCGCATGGAAAACAAAAAGTATTCCCGAGGTTGACAATATTTTATATTTGAATACTTATGAAGAATGTAAAGCTGACAGAACAAAATTTGCGGAAAATTTTCGCCTTATCGAAGAAGAAAGCAATACATTTGCGCCGCGCACAATAGTTGAACCTACAGGCGATTATAATATAGTTGTAAATCCGCCGTACGCAGCAATGACAGAAACCGAAATGGACGAAATTTATGATTTGCCGTTTACGCGAATGCCGCATCCGCGCTACAAAAACAAACCTGTTCCCGCCTACGAAATGATTAAACATTCTGTAACCGTTCACCGCGGATGTTTCGGCGGCTGCAGTTTTTGCACAATATCGGCTCATCAGGGAAAATTCATAACAAACCGTAGTGAAAAATCAATTCTTAATGAAATAGACAAAATCTCAAAAATGCCTGATTTCAAAGGATACATAAGCGATGCCGGCGGTCCTTCGGCAAACATGTACGGTATGAGCGGAAAAAACATTAATATTTGCAAAAAATGCAGACGGGCTTCGTGTCTGTTTCCTGCGGTTTGCAGCAATCTCAACAACGATCACAGCAAACTGACGGCACTTTATAAAAAAATACAGTCGCTGCCTGCAATAAAAAAAGCAACCATAGGCAGCGGCATCCGATACGATTTGTTTTTGAATAAAAATGGTTTTTTGGACAAAAATTGCGAAAAATATTTCAATCAGTTAGTAAAATATCATGTGTCAGGACGTTTGAAAGTTGCGCCAGAACATACATCCGACACAATTTTGAGAGCCGTACGCAAACCATCTTTTGAATTATTTAAAACACTTAAAAATGAATTTGACAAGATAAATAAACGCGAACAACTGAATCAGCAAATAATTCCGTATTTTATCTCATGCCTTCCACACTGTACTTTGACAGATATGAAAAAACTGTCGGACGAAACAAAAAATCTGCACCTCAAACTTGAACAGGTGCAAACATTTACGCCAACTCCCATGACTCTGGCTTCTGCAATATATTACACGGGAATAGACCCATACACGGGGAAAAAAGTTTTTGTCGCTCAAACAGCGGAAGAACGCAAAAAACAAACCGAACAGTTTTTTTGTGTATAACAATGCAAAATAAGTAAGGAAGAGATACTCTACAAAAATGGTTTTTCTTCATTATTATCGGGGAAACATATGCCCCTGCTGTCTTTTTATGGATTGTCTGCGCTTCGGCGGGACTTTCATCCGTTGCTGCAAACGTACCCGAACCCTCGGCGCGGCTTTCGCAGACTTGCGACAGTATGAGCGAACCAAATTGCAAAACGTAAATTTCCCGAATTGGCTACGCAGATGCTTTGCTTCGGCTGTTTAAGATTAAAATCTTCGCAAAGACGCGCTGACCATGGGCTGTTTTGTTTTTGGAAATATTATAAAACTGTTAATTTTTATTAGCAATACGCAAATTGTTTCAGTATTTTTTTGGTTAATAACATGTAATTTAGTAAAGAAAAATTATCTTTGTATTTTGATTTATATTGATGATATATGAAATTTACACAAAAAATAATTGTATTTGTCGTGTTGTATGCACTGTTCGTTTCGTGTTCAACAAAAAAAAATACGGCAACAACACGCGCTTTTCATAAATTTACGGGGCATTATAATACGTATTTCAACGGTTACGAAAGTTATAAGGAAGGAGTTAAAAAAGCCGAAAATACGTATCCTGCATCGTTTGATGAATTGTTGCCTGTGTTTTCGTTTTCGTACAGCGAAACGTCCAACAAGGTAACATCCGATATGGACAGAGCCATTACAAAGTCTAACAAAGTTATAAACGACCATTCGATAACCGCAAAACCACAACGTCCGCGCGGGAAAAAAATGGATAAGGAAGAACGCGCATTTTACAACAAAAAAGAATTTAACGAAAAAGTATCTCAATCACACATGCTTGTAGCCAAAGCGCAAACATACATGCAGAATTATACAGGCGCAGCCTCAACGCTGGAATATATGGATTCGCAATATGCAAAGGATACCGTTTTGTATGAATCGCGAATATGGCAGGCAATAGTGTCAACCGAACGCAACGATTTGGAAGATGCCGAAAACAGATTGAAAGCCATAAGCAGAATACGAAATTATCCTAAACAGCATCATCAAATATATCATTCGGCATGGGCAAATCTGCTTATAAAACAGGGAAAATACGGAGAAGCCGCAGAGCGTTTGCAAAAAGCGCTGGAATTTACGAAAAAACGACTGGTGAAAACAAGATATACCTTTCTGCTTGCTCAACTTTATCAGAAAACAGGAAATAAAGAAAATGCATTAAAATATTTTACCAAAGTATCGAAAATGAACGCACCTTACAACGTGCGTTTTGCAGCGCAAATTCAAAAAGCAAATTCGTTTGACCCTGCAACGCAAGGCAGCGAACTGAAAACGCTTTATACAAAAATGCTGAAAGACAAAAAAAATGAAGAATATGCAGACCAGATTTATTATGCACTCGGAAATCTCGAACGGCTGAACAGCAACTACACACTGGCTGTTGACTGTTATAACAAATCCATAGAAAAAAATATTGACAATACCGTGCAACTTGGACTTTCGCACAAAGCTTTGGGCGATTTGCTGTTTGTAATGCCGGATTTCGTAAAATCTTTTTATAATTATAAAGAAGCGCGAACATCATTGCCGCAAACTCATCAATATTATGAAGATGTTTCTGCAAAAATAGATATGCTCGAAATGCTGGCGCCAAATCTCGAAATTGTGGAACGCGAAGACAGCCTGCAAAACATGGCAAAAATGCCGCAGGCGGAACGCGATAAAATGATAGACAATCTGATTGCAGAAGTAAAAAAACAAAAAGCAGATGAGCAACTTGCCGAACAAAACCGCCAATATTATGTGATGCAGTCGGATATGGAACGCTACGGAACGCGCGAAAATGCCGCAACTCAACATTCGCGCGGATCTAATGCAAAATGGTACTTTTACAATATGGCGCAACTGAATCAGGGATTGACAGAATTTAACATGCGATGGGGAAAACGCAAACTTGAAGACAACTGGCGACGCAGAAACAAAGGAATGTTTGAAGGTAACATGTTCGACGAGCCGCAAACCGAAACCGAATTGGCGGCAACAGATGCCACAGCTGACTCAATAAAAACCGATGAACAGGGAAAACAGGTGCAGCAAAAAACTTCATTAGCTCCCGACCAAAGAGAATATTATTTGCAAAACCTGCCGCTAACAACAGAAGCAATGCTAATATCAGACGAAAAAATTATGAACGCCCTGTATCTGGTTGCTACCGCATACAAAAACGACCTGAACGATAACAAACGCGCAACCGAAGCATTTGAAAAACTCGTAAAACGTTTCCCAAATTGCGAATATATCGCATCTTCCTACTATAATCTTTACAGTTTATATACCGAAAACGGAGAAACGGCAAAAGCTGACATCTACAAACAGCTACTTGCAACTGATTATCCCGACAATATTCTAACGCTGTCTATCATCAATCCCGGATATTTGCAGGAAATGGAACGCAGAGAGCAGCAAATTGAAAAATATTACGAACAGGCGTTAAATCTTTACAAAGAAAACAAAAATACAGAAGCGCTGGCTCTGATAAATTCGATGATGACTGAATACAAAGACAATAAAATTATCGCACGACTCGAATTATTGAAAGCGCTTGCCGCAAATGATGAAAATAATCTTGTCGCATACAAACAGGCGCTAACCGAAATAACAACAAAATACAACGGCACAGAAACACAAAAAACAGCATCAGAAATGCTGAAAATACTGCAGCAGGATGAAGTAAAAATAATGGCGCAAACGCAGGAAACCTCACCGCAGACTCCTGCAGATGCAGAAAATTACTTGCCGAGCGACAAGGAACAGTACATTGCTGCGCTTGTTGACAAATCGCTTGATGCAAATCTCATTTCGTTTGAAATAATTTTGTTCAATGCCGATAATTATCTCAACAATAATTATGAAACACTCACAGAATCATTCGATGACAAATATCAGCTGATACTTGTACGAACGCTTCCAAGCAAAAAAGATGCAACAGATTACTACAACGACATGCTTGCAAGGTCGGGATTTACTGCAAAATTGAAAGATTCCGATTATCTGCATTTCATTATCAGTCCCGACAATTTGCAGAAACTGAAACAAAGCAAAAATGTTGCCGAATATGTGCAGTTTTTCAAATCAAATTATTGAAATATGTTTTGAACTGTTTTAATGAAAATAAAAAGTTTCATTACTGTCCTGTAAAAAAATAAGGAGCGGGGCATATTGAATTTCCCCGCTCAAAAGGTTATCTTTGTAATAAGTAAAAAACAAGGTAAGCCATGAGCAAAAATACAAATTTTACAGGACAGCCGGTTGAAAAAGACCAAAAATATATATCTTTGCACGGAAATTAATATTAAAAAAAATGAAAAAATTATTTTAAAAACAATATTTTTATTCGGTTTGTTGTTTGTATTATCAAATGTAGTTTTTGCATATACGCCAGTAATTATTTTATTGCAAAGTCATAGAAACAGAGATACTATTGGTCATGCTATATTTGCAGGGTTAGGAGCGGTGCTTGCGAGGTGGATTATATCTATCTTTAACAAAAATAAAACAAATAAATATATCCGCAATGTATTATCTGATACTGATCAATTTATAAAAACAATATTTAGAACATACAGTTATCTCATATTATTACCCAATGAACAAGAAGACGAAGGAAAATCAGCATCGCCAAACGCAGGAATAATAGGCAGCCAGAGCGTAAAAACGACAATCAAAGTAGGAGAAGAAATCGGCTTTAATGGAAAAATCAAAGGACGCAAACGCTACATAATAACAGACACAAACTGATTTCTTTTGTTGATAGTGATTCATGCAGTAAATAAGCATGATAGCACAACGCTTTTGATGTAATTAATTCATTGCAATATCGATTTGAAAGAATGAAAAAAATATATGAAGATGTAGAGAATTTTTGCATGGCTGAAAAATTACAGACGTTTGGCTATAGATGTGGAATATAAAACCGACTCATGCATAGCTATGATACAACTTGTATTTATCAAAGTTATACTCAATCAAAATAAATTCCATATGAAATTTAAACAGTTTCTAAATATTTTCAGCATGTATAATTTGCACATCATAAATTATTTTTATCTTTGCAGTCCTAAAAATATGAATTTTTATAAAATAATTTGAAAAAATAAATACAAGATGGCTGTTTTAGAACAAATTAGAACAAAAGCTGGTTGGTTGATCTTATGTTTGATCAGCGTAGCGCTTCTATCATTTATTATTGATCCTACATCGTTACAAACGGTTAGTAACATGTTTTCGTCTGTAAACGATGTTGGAGAAATAAACGGCACTACGGTTCCGTATCAGGATTATTCTCGCAGAGTAGAATATTATACCGAAGTAGAACGAATACTTTATCAGGGTCAGCAAAGCGAAGGAACTGCTGACAGAGCAAAAGAAAATGCATGGTTTTCATTTATTAACCAAAATATATTTGAAAAAGAATATAAAAAAATTGGTTTGGAAATTTCAGCAGTTGAACTTGTAGATATGGCAAAAGGCAATAATCTTTCGCCTATTGTAGTAAATCTTTTTACCGACCAAAACACAGGGCAACTGAACTGGGAAAATATTAATTTTTTCTGGGCAAATGCAGATGCCAATACAGAAAGACAACTGCTGATAAATTATCTTGAAGACGAGATAATAAAAACCAGAAAATATGAAAAATACAGCGCTTTGGTAAGCAAATCGGAATATATAAACAGTTTGCAAATAAAAAGCGGCGTTGCAGACCGCGCCACCAATGTAGAATTTAACTATATAGTGCAAAATTATAGCGCCGAACGAGACAGTTCGATAGTTGTAACAGATAAGGAAATAAAGCAATATTACAATGAAAATAAAAATCGCTACGAACAAACAGAATCGCGCGATGTTGAATATATAGTTTTCTCTATTATTCCATCCGAAGAAGATTTTGAAAAAGCCAAAGAAAAAATGGAAGCAGTAGCAGCCGATTTTGCAAAAACAACAGATGCGCGTCAATTTGCAATAGCAAATTCGGATGTAACGCCACCTGCAAAATATTATAAAAAAGACGAATTAAGTTCAGACCTTGCAGAATTTGCATTTTCGGCAACAAAAGAAGATATTCTTCCCGTTTATCTCGACAATTATTCGTATAAAACAGCACGCATAAGCGATATTCAAAATTTACCCGATTCGGTTCGCGCCCGTCATATTCTCATACGCTACGAACAAACGCAGGAAAGTTATGATGCCGCACGCAACAAAGCCGACAGTTTATATAATCTGGTAAAAACAAATCCTTCGTTATTTCCTGTCGTTGCGCTTTCAAACAGTTCAGACGGCTCGGCGCAAGCGGGCGGCGACCTTGGCTGGTTTGCGGATGGAACAATGGTTCAGCCGTTCAATGATTCGTGCTTTTTGAAGCCGGCAGGAAAAATAATGCTGCTCGAAACTCAATTCGGATTTCATATTTTACAGGTCACAGAACGCGGAAAGGAAACAAAAAAAGTGCAGATTGCCACCATTGTGCGCGACATAACGCCGGGCAAAGCAACTGTGAACAATATTTATACAATAGCTAACGATGTGATAACAGCAAGCGAAAAAAATTATGATAAATTTATTGCATATTTACAGGAAAAAGGTATTGAACTGAGAAAAGAAAATCAAGTACAGAGAGCGGCTACACGTTTAGGAAATTACGACGATGCTCGAGACCTTGTACGATGGATTTATGATGCAAATCTTCACGATGTGTCGGATGTAATTGAAATAGACAGCAGGCAGCAACTTGTTATCGCAGCCGTTACCAAAATCAAAGAAACAGGGTTCTCGCCACTTGAAGACGAAAAGCCTGCAATTGAAACAATATTAAGACTTGAAAAAGAACATCAGGCAGAGGCAGACAAAATGAAATCTGCAATGAACGGTGTTACAACGCTTGAAGAACTTGCCGCAAAACTTGATACAGATGTAAAACAATCTGTTGATGGAACAAATTTCGGCTCTATGTATATATCCGGTTTGGGAGTTGAACCTAAACTGGCGGCAGCAGTGAGCAGCAGCGATGAAAACAGGCTGTATGGACCTGTTGCAGGCGATTTGGGCGTATATGCGTATTCCGTTACAACCAAAAAAGTTGACGAAGGCTATACGGATGAACTTGAAAAAAACCGTCTAAAAAGAATATCGGAAGGAAAATCATTTTACGAAATACTGATAAAAGCAGCAAAAGTAAAAGATTTGCGTCCTAAATTCTTTTAAATAAATTCTATTAACTTTTTCATAGACAATCAAAGAGCGAGATTGCGTAACGGCAATTTTGCTCTTTGTGTTTATTAGCTATTCATTCAATCTGCTACTTTTTCCACAATATTGTAATCAACATACCACAAAAAGCCGCTGACGTTTTTATAGTTCATTTCTTTCATCAATCGCGTATATTCCCTTACCTGCGTGTTGTAAGCCGTATTTTGTTTTCCAAATTTGAAATCAACTATTATTGTATTTTCATCATCTGTCATCACTCTGTCGGGACGTTTTGTGATGACTTCGCCCTTATCGTTTTTTGTAATAATGGCACATTCTCTGTAAAGTCTGTACATTCCGGAATACCATCGCTCTACATGTGATTTTGTAATTGCGTCAACAACAAAATCTTTTAATTCCTGTTTGTTGCCTTGCCGTATAATTCCATCAAACTGAAATTTATCAACAGCCGAATTTATATCATTTTGAGTTTGTATTTCGGCAAAAATACGATGCAAAAGTTTACCTCTGTTCACAGGTATCATATTATATATTGTTTCCTCATCGGCGTTTTCTGTAAAACGGCGCGTAAAATCAGATTGTATGAATGCGTTTCTGTAATTGTGCGACACAAATGGCACTGCCAGTGATTGAGGCTGCATATTGAGTTTGTTTTCGCTTGTGCGGGCGGTGATATTTGCTGTAGCAACAATTTTGCCTGATGTAAAATTTTCATTGCCCAGCGCCGAACATATTACGCTTGATACACTGTTTTTCTTATCGTCTGTTTCGTGTTTTGCGAGTATTATCAAATTATTTTTTGCCCGTGTTGTGGCAACATACAAAATATTGATATTATCCACGCACAGTTGCATTGTTTCGTTTTTATATTCATCGTAAAATATGGAATTTTTTGCTTTGCTCACATATTTTATCGGAATAAGACCTGTTTCGGAAAACGGCTCTGCGTCTGTTTCGCACCAAATGTAATTACTGCCTTCTGCGCCTAATGTCCAATCGCAAAAAGGGATAATAACTGAATGAAATTCCAAACCTTTTGCTTCATGTATTGTCATTATTCTTATTCCATCCATTTCATTGCTTATTCCAATAGTTTCTTTGAACATACAGGTTTCCCAATGTTCTATAAATTTCAATATATCGGCTGTCTCCATGCTTAAATATTCATGCACCTTATCCAAAAACGAAAACATGTATTCTGCATTTTCATCAAGTTTTTTAATATCGAAAATCATATAAATTTTTTCAATCAACTCGTACAGCGGAGTTAATTTAAGCGTTTCGGCTGTTTTCTCAAATTCGTCGGGTAATAATTTTTTTACATCGCCGCTAAATATTTCATGGTTTGCAACATTGTTACCGATAATATTTTTTTGATAACAAAATGCCAAATCAGCTTGAGCAACAGTATTTTCTGAATTTGTTAAAACACGCAGAGCATTTATAATCATATTAATTGCAATAGATGAATTAAAATTAAACGTTTTGCTCGAAACCAAATTGTAGCAATAATTTTTGTCGGGATTCTGCCGTTTATATTTTTCAAAGCGGCAGGCAATTTGTTTTGTATGGTCATTTTTGCGCACAAGAATTGCAATATCCGAAGCCTTAACACCATTGGATTGCAGCGTTTCCACATTATTTATCAAACTGTTGAATACCTCTTCTTCGTAGTCGGTTTGTTCTAAAAGTTCAACCGAAACAAATCCTGAAACCTTGCGTTTACATTCCTGCATTATATCGGCATACGCCTTTTGCAAATCATCACAGTTTTCGTTATATTCGAGTTGATATTCGGCTTGCAGCATATCAACAATTTTGGGAAATAAACTGTTGTTAAATTCAACTATATCCTTTGCGCTGCGCCACGAATTGCTAAGTGTTTTTACAACAGGATTAAAAGAATGAAGTTTGTTGTTGTTTTCAATATTGTTAAGAATTTGCCAATTACCGTTTCGCCATCTGTATATTGCCTGTTTCACATCGCCAACAATTAAATTGCCGTAACCTTGCGACAGACATTCTATCAGTAAAGGTTCAAAATTTTGCCACTGCAATTGCGATGTATCCTGAAATTCGTCAATCATTATATGGCGTACTGTTGTTCCCGTTTTCTCGAAAATGAAAGATGTATCGTCATTCCCAATCATTTTTGACAGCAAAACAGATGTGTCCGAAAGTAAGAAAATATTATTGTCGTTGCCATATTCGCGTATATATTTGAAAATGTCGCTCAAAAGTCCTAAATTATTAATATTTTGAAGTATCAAATTGCAGGAATTTACAATTTTTGCCGATTCTGCGCGTTGCAATTCTGCTTTATGCAGCAACGAAATCAAAGTATTTTCAGCAAGTGCGGTAATTTGTGCAGTTTTTGTTTTATTTCTGCTCCATTTGCCTGCATCTTCAGCACAGTTTCTGACGTAGGTATTGAAGCAGTTTTCTTCTATAAACTGCCCGTTGGCAAGTTTCGTAAAATATCCGTAAACGCCTTTGCCTGTGTAATAAAAATCATCAACAGCCAGACTGTTATTTTCAATGATTTTGAAAAATTGCGTTGCAAACTCTTTCATTTTTTCGGTTTCACACTCAATTATTTTGTCCAATTTTGCTTCATGCAGGCGTAAAAAATCCTTTTGAGCAAACCTGTCATACACCTCGTCCTGATGCGATTTCAATTTTTCGGAAATGATATTTTTATAAAATTTTTCTATGTCATCAGCAATTTTCCAGCTTTTGTTTTCTTCAATTTTACGATTCACATATTCGCGCAGCCACCGAAACAGATCGCTGTTTTCGTTTGCATTTTCCATCATCAGAGCGATTGCGTTTTTCAATATTTCATCATCATTCAGACTGACGTTGAAACCTGCGCCAATGCCAAGTTCTTTTGCCATATTTCGCAAAATCGACTGAAAAAAACTGTCGATAGTTTCAACTCTGAATTTTCCGTAGTCGTGCAATATCAGCGTCAATGCCAAAGCCGCCTGACGGCAAACTTCTTCTTCCGATTTTTGAGTTTCATCGCACACGGTTTGCATATAACGCTGCGATTCGTCAAGTTTTTTTGACAGTCCGTAAAGTTCGCTGACAATTCTCGTTTTCATTTCGGCAGTCGCTTTGTTTGTAAATGTTACAGCCAAAATATTTCTATATGATTTCGGATTTTCTATCAATAATTTTATGTATTCAACAGACAATCGAAAAGTTTTTCCCGAGCCGGCAGACGCCTTGTACACTGTAAGTCCTGATTCCATTGATTTTATTTTAAATTTAATGCAAATTTTTACAAAGATAAAAATAAAACGTCATTTTTCATTTGCCGCTCATTAATAATTAGCCGTTCACTGCCGCGAAATTAGTTGAAAGTTGAGAGTTTCTGGATTGCTTCGCTACGCTCGCAATGACGAACAAACCACGCAAAACGTCATTGCGAGGAGCGCAACGACGAAGCAACCGAAGCGCAGTTCGGCGTAGCCAATCCAGAAGAGCGAAGAAATTAGTTGAAAGTTGAAAGTTAAATTTTAAAAACCTTATTCCCATCTTATTTTCCAACAAAACAACATCAGTAGCATGGAGGTAAACACAGATAATAACCTTATTACATCATTAATCATAAAAAAATAATTCATAAAGAAATAATAAGCTAATAAGGTTATTATTTGTATTACATTTCATGCTACTGTGGTTGTTTTGTTTTTTAAATTAGGTGAAAATAAGGTTTTCTCGACTTTCAACGTTGAAGTATTTTTGTTAAACGTAGAAGTTATTTTCTTCAAACTCGAAGTTATTTTCTTCGAACTCGAAGTTATTTTCTTCGAACTCGAGGTTATTTTCTTCGAACTCGAAGTTATTTTCTTCAAACTCGAAGTTATTTTCTTCAAACTCGAAGTTATTTTCTTCAAACTCGAGGTTATTTTCTTCAAATTCGAAGTTATTTTCTTCGAACTCGAAGTTATTTTCTTCAAACTCGAAGTTATTTTCTTCGAACTCGAAGTTATTTTCTTCGAACTCGAAGTTATTTTCTATTATTTTATGATATATCAATAAGTCGCAGAGTTATAAAGAGTGCGACTGATCATTAAAATCATTCACTGATAACAGGCAACTTTAATGACTGTCAGGTAACAACTGTTGATTATGACATTACCAAAAAAAAAACCGACAAGAGAATATTTTGTCGGCTTTTTTCCATTCATTGCTACTATTCGTTTGCAACTGAATTATTTTATGCAAATGATAAATGACGGATGCTTTGCAAACTGATTATTTTACGATTGTCATTTCGCTAATAAGATGTTTTGCTCCGGCATATTTGTCAATAATAAACAGTACGTATCTAATATCTACGTTTATACAGCGTTGCAGATTGGGTTCAAAACAAATATCGCCGCTCATGGATTCCCAGTTGCCGTCGAATGCCAAGCCTGTAAGTTCGCCGTTGGCATTCATTACGGGGCTTCCTGAATTGCCTCCTGTAATGTCGTTTGTAGAAAGAAATGCTATAGGCAAATTCCCGTTTTTCATTGCATATATGCCGTAATCTTTTGTTTTGTACAAATCTTTTAGACGTTGAGGCACTTCAAATTCAAAAAGATTATCGGCGTCTTCCTTTTGCATCACTCCGTCTATCGTGGTGATGTAATCATAATGAACGGCATCTGCCGGATAATAATCCTGCACTGTTCCGTAGGTCAGTCTCATTGTAGAGTTTGCATCCGGATACATTGTTTTGTTGCCTGCGTTCATTTCCAGCAGCCCGCTTTCGTACAGACGGCGACCTTTGTTGTATCTCTCGTTTATGGGTTGTGTCAGATGACGGAATCCGTCAGATGTTTTCATAAGCGATGAATATATTTGAGATGCCAAATCTTTTGCCAGTGTTTCCTCGTCAAGATTCTCAAGATACGCTTCCATTTTTTCTTTGTCGCAAAATATTGATGTTGCAAACAGGTTATCTACAAATTTGTTTACATCGCCGTTGTAAAGGCTGTCGATTTGGGCAAAACATTCGGGATAATATCTGGCATCCGAGTTTTCGATGAAATCTTTGAAAAGCGCTTTTGTGATTTTCAAATCGGTAGGTTTGTTATAATCTTTGAAAAACGATTCTGTTGTTTCTTTCAAATCGTTAATCATTTCAGATCTGCTTTCTGCGCTGGTATCTTTTTTTATTTGCGCTACATAACGGTTGATAATATATGCATTTTCTACAATTTCTGAATTTAGAATGGCTTCGTTGTAATACATTTTTATTTTTTGGTATTCGGCTCTGTCGGCGACAGCCTGTTCTATCAAGGTCAAGGCTTCTCCGTATTTTGTTTTTCGGGCTTCGTTTGCATTTACCCATGCTGTAAAATCGCGTTCTTCCTGTTGCTTTTTCTCATAAACTTTCAATCGTTTCAAGGCTTTGTTCATTCCTATCGAATTTTTCCAGTAGTTGCTTATGCCTGCATGTTTTGATGCGTACTGAATACGGACTTTTCTGTCTGCTTCCATATCCTGTTTCATCAGGTCTAAAAGAATACCTCGAATGTGAATACGGTTTGCATTTGATATGTTCATGCGTTCGTCCACTTCCCACGAAGTCATATATCGCTGGGTGCGTCCGGGGTATCCCATAATCATTGCAAAATCGTTTTTTTGAACTCCTTTTATCGAAATTTTCAGGTGCTGTTTGGGTTTGTACGGCACGTTGTCGGGCGAATAGTCTGCGGGATTTCCATCTTTGTCGGCGTAAACGCGGAACATCGAAAAGTCGCCTGTATGGCGAGGCCACATCCAGTTGTCGGTATCGCCTCCAAATTTTCCTATTGACGATGGCGGCGCTCCTACCATGCGTACGTCATTATAAATCCTGTAAACTATCAGATAATAAACATTGCCTGCATAAAAACTCGACACTGTGGCTCTTATATTTTTCAACCCGTCATATTTTGCCGTCAATTCTCTTATTTTTTTTTCGGCGGCGGCTTGCCTGTCTGTTTCGGTTTCCGTGCCTGCCGTTGCCGCATTTATTGAGTCGGTAACATCTTCAAAACTTTCGAGAAAATAAACTGCAAGCCCCGGCGTTGGCAGTTCATCGCTACGCGACATTGCCCAAAATCCATCTTTTAGATAATCATGTTCAACAGAACTGTGTTGCTGTATCGATGAATATCCGCAATGATGATTTGTGAGAATCAAGCCTTCAGCCGAAACAAGTTCGCCTGTACAGCCTCCGCCAAAAATTACTATTGCATCTTTCAAACTCGAATTGTTGATGCTGTATATTTGTTCGGCGGTAAGTCTTACTCCTAATTTTTTCATTTCGGGGAAACCGATTTGTTTCAACAGCGGCAAAAGCCACATTCCCTCATCGGCTCTGAGTGCAGACCCGAGCAGCAAATTCATTGCTAAACATAGTGTAATTATTCTTTTCATTGTGTAAATATTAATTTCATTTTTTTTAATATTAATTTCCGTGCAAAGATATATATTTTTGGTCTTTTTCAACCGACTGTCCTGTAAAATTTGTATTTTTGCTCATGGCTTACCCTGTTTTTTACTTATTACAAAGATAACCTTTTGAGCGGGGAAATTCAATATGCCCCGCTCCTTATTTTTTTACAGGACAGTAATGAAAAAAAATATTTGTTGCAGAGATTTTATAGATATGTTTAACCGAAGCCGATTAAATACAATTCTAAATAGTCCCTCCTTACCAATCGAATTCAGGCAGCATTAATGAAGGAAACATTCCGAAAATCTGTCTTCAAGTGTCCGATAATTAGTTCAATGCCCGCTCGAGAATTACATTTCTCTCGCTTCTGACGCTTTTGATATTCAGTATCAGTCTTTTTGGGCTTATCAGGCGTG
>JAISNL010000038.1 GCA_031276235.1 Prevotellaceae bacterium
AGCAGATTCCGACGGTTGCAACGTTACATTTACATTCGGCGCAACCGCCACTTCCTGGTCTTGCTTCCCTAAATATCTAACAAGCAAAGTTTCGGACGAAGCGGGAACGTCCAATGTGAATTGCCCGTCCAGATTCGTAATCGTACCAATGCTTGCATTCCCCTTAACCACCACCGAAGCTCCAATTACAGGTTCTCCGGTTTCGTCCACCACAGTCCCTGATACTTGTTTGTTCTGGGCGATTGCCAAACTCATGCTTATTAAAAAGCATGTAAAAAATAAAGCCAATCTTTTCATAAATTTTACTTTAAAATAATCACTATTTATTTTCATTAACTCAAACATTTTTTTGAAATTTAAATACTATAGAATGAAAAAAATCCGTCTCCATTCTTTCGAAAAGGGTATAAAAAAACGACTTAACTCTTTGAAAACAGAGTAAGTCGAAGTTGCGTATGTAAAATAATTTTTGTATATTACGCGCGTGATGTGTGTGTGTGTGTGTGTGTGTGTGTGTGTGTGTGTGTGTGTGTGTGTGTGTGTGTGTTATAAAATTATCTGAGAAAAACAAACAAAAAACATTAAAAAAACGCTTCTCACCTCCACCAGAGGCAATTTTAACTGAATTTTCCAATAGTTGAATAAAATAATTCATGAGTTGAAAATGTTTTTTATTATACTAAAAATAATTATATTTCTTTTTTGTTACTCAAATATTATGTAAATATTGCTATTTAATATAGAAATAACAACTGCAAAAATAAAATATTTTTTTTGATTAACCAAAAAATAAATATAAAAAATAAAATAAATTTCAATTTTAATGATATTTTACAGCACAATTTCGAAAAATATAGGCAAACACCCTGATAGAACGACAGAAAAAAACAGAAGAGTGAAAAGCATCTTTGTCAAAAATTTCATGTATCTTTGCTCTTGCGTCAAAATAAATGACTCATATCTTATGAAACATCTTGTTTTTTTAACCGGTGCAGGAATGAGCGCCGAAAGTGGAATCAGTACCTTTCGCGATTCGAACGGATTGTGGGAAGAATACGATGTAATGGAAGTGGCGAGCATCGAAGGTTGGTACAGGAATCCGGATTTGATCTTGAAATTTTATAACGATCGCCGTGCTCAGTTGAATGAGGTGCAACCCAATGAAGGACATAAAATTATTGCCGCCCTGGAGAAAGATTTTCAAGTTACGGTTATTACCCAAAATGTTGATGACCTGCACGAAAGAGCCGGAAGTTCCCACGTTGTCCATTTACACGGGGAATTGACAAAGGCTTGCAACGAGAGCAAAACGCAAGTCTATGAAATTGGAACAAAAGCAATTAATCCCGGCGATAAAGCAAAAGACGGTTCCCGCCTGCGGCCATTCATTGTTTGGTTTGGAGAAGCGGTTCCTTTGATCGAAAAAGCCGCTGAAATTGTTTTCACTGCTGATATCGTCGTTATTATCGGTACTTCCATGCAAGTGTATCCGGCTGCGGGATTAATTCACTATGCGAAAAAAAATATTCCGGTTTATCTAATTGATCCGAATCCGGTAAACAGTTCTTCCTTACAGGTAGAAATAATCAAAGAAAAAGCAGGCAAAGGAATGGCTATCCTTCGGGAAAAATTCATAACTCATCACTCATCTTGAATTTTATTGCACTTTTTGCCCATTATTGCATTTTTTTTACGTATTCCCTTAAAATAGTTGTTTCCGTTGGAAGAAATCACTTCGGTATTTTCAACGGCTAATTCTTTGATGCCGCGCAGGAGGGTATCGGAGCTGGGAACTTTAGACCAAAAGTTATGATAAACCGCAACGGCTAAATTTGTTACTGGTGAAAGAACCCCCTGCAAAAGAGGTGATTGTCTGAGAAACTTTTTATATTTTTGTTGCCATGGGAAATTCTATTGTTTATGTTTATTTTTGCGATAACAAAAATAAGTGAATTTCTTCAACCGGCAAAGCGTTGAGCAAATTAGTTTATTTCAGCGCTTTGCTTCCTTTTTAATAAAAAAGGATTGCGGATTTAAGGTATTTTTTGCACAAAACTACCCTCTGTGTAGTATGATAAACTACACAAATCTCCCAAACAGATTTTTTCAAAAACCGGTAATTTTATTTATCCGAACCGGAATATTTATCGCTGAGCAGTTTAACTAAATTTTCAATGTTTTTGCTGTTTGCTTTCTCGGTTTCCACCATCATCTCAATAGTTCTTCCTTGAATTTTTATTACTTCCGAAAGACTGTTTAAAGCATCCTCTTTATTTTTATTTTTGAGTATCTTGTATTCACCCTTTTCTTCTTGCGCAATAGACGATGCATTTTTCATTTCAATGATGTCGCTTAATTCTATTTCTAAAAAATTGGCGATTTTTTCTAATTTACGGATAGAAATATTGGGATTTTTTAACGTTCTGCTAATGCTGTTTTCTGTAATGTTCAACAAATCGGCTAGCTCGCGTTTCGTTTTTTTCTTTTCCTTCAATAACTTGTCAATGATAAATTTTTGATGTTCAGACATATATAAAAAAAATTACTTATTATGCAAAATATGTGAGTAAAAAATGAATTTATTAACAATAAATGTTGTACATTTGCCCATTATGTGCATAAACCTTGCATGAAATGTGCAAATGCCTTGCAAAATTCTTGCAAAGTTGCATCAAATATAGTAATAATATTTAAAAATATAAATCAAAATTAAATTTGAAATTTATGGATGAGTTAAAATTTATCAAAGAAAGAAGACTTTATGA
>JAISNL010000005.1 GCA_031276235.1 Prevotellaceae bacterium
ATGTTCTTGTCTCCCGAAAGATAGGTTTGAATTACCCTGTCTTTCAGGTCGGGAAACATGCTGCTCAATTCCGAATATTTTGCAACAATTTCCGGTTTAGTCATTGTAAAACTTGCTATTCCAACCGACGGGTCTTTAAATTCGGCATTATCGATATACATATCTGCCATTTTTTGCCAGTCGTGGTTGTTGAAATGTTCAAAGTATTGCTTGACGGTCAGTTCGTTTTTTGCCGTTTGCTCGGAACATGTGTTTTTTCCCGCACACGATGCTGTCAGCAGCAAAACCGAAATCAATAATACTGTCCACACATTAGCGTAGTGTAACTTTTGCGCTTTGGTTTGTTTTAACGTTTTCGCACATAATTTTTTTTCGTTCATTTTTCTTTAAATGTTAGTGTCCTTTTCTTTGGACGTTATTAATTATTAAAGATTTTCATTTCCTTGTTTTTCGGAAAAAGAGTAAAATTCTTTGAGAAATTTTTCAGTTTCTCCGGCGTAAAGATAGTCCTTTTTTTTATATAACAATGTTTTTTCGCTCTTTATCTGTATTTTAAGTTATTTTACGGTGTAAAGGTTAAAAAAAATTTGGTATTAAGAATTTTTGTTTTCATTACGCCCTGTTTTATGCCCGGAGCGGGGTCGTTTTCACTCCGAGCGTTTTGTGACAAATTCCCCGCTCCGGGCAGTATTATTGTCAACTGTTTGGCGAAGTGTTGGTTCTCCGGAAGTGAGTTTATCTGTGTAATATTCATTTATTTTCCTTATATTTGCACTCCATGCCACTCAAAAAGTGAGCCAACTAAAGTTTTGAACGAAAAAATATAAAATATATATGGAGAAAAAGAACAACTTTCTAATATACAGTACTCCTAATAACGATGTACGGGTAGATGTTTACTTACATGACGAAACGGTTTGGCTGACGCAGAAAACAATGGCTGTTTTGTTTGACGTGGAGGTCAATACCATTAGTTATCATTTGAAAGAAATATATAAAATCGGTGAATTACAACAAGATTCAACTGTTCGAAAAATTCGAATAGTTCAAACTGAAGGTAGCAGAGAAGTTAACAGGGAAGTTGATTTTTATAATTTGGATGTCATTATTTCCGTGGGGTATCGTGTAAATTCATCCAAAGCTACACAATTTCGGATTTGGGCTACCAAAACACTGAAAGAGTATATTATAAAGGGATTTGCGCTGGATGATAATCGTCTTAAACAAGGACAAACCGTTTTTGGGAAAGATTATTTTAAGGAGCTATTACAACGGATACGATCTATTCGAGCAAGCGAACGCCGAATCTATCAGCAAATCACCGATATTTTTGCCGAATGTAGCATTGACTACGATAAGAATTCGCCCGTTACCCAAAACTTTTATGCCATGGTGCAAAACAAGTTCCATTTTGCCATTACCGGAAAAACCGCCTCCGAAATTATTTACAAAAAGGCCGATAGACGCAAAGAACACATGGGACTGACGACTTGGAAAAATTCTCCGGAAGGACGTATTTTGAAATCGGATGTGATAGTGGCCAAAAATTACTTGCAAGAAGCGGAAATCAAAAAATTGGAACGAACCGTAACCGGATATTTCGACTATATTGAAGGGTTAATAGAGCGTGAAAACACGTTTACTATGGAACAATTAGCCAAAAGTGTGAATGCATTCTTGTCGTTTAACAAATATGATATTTTGAAGGGGAAGGGCAAAATATCAAAACTGCAAGCCCAGAAAAAAGCCGTAACCGAATATGACGAATTTAACAAAACCCAAAAAATAATTTCGGATTTTGACAAGCATATAAAATCAATCAAAGAGTAAAGTCATAACATAATTTTACGAGAAATTAACCCTCCCGTAGATTACGATTTCATACAGCTGCATTACCTGTCGAATCAGCAGCGTGTTGATGCTCTTCATGTTCGACAGTACGCTAACTGTTCCAATGTGGCATAATCGCGGATGTTGCCTTTCAGGTTGGGGTTTGCGAAAACAAAATTATTGCTTCTGGCTGAATTTTTAATTGTACCTTAAATTCTTTTTACTTTTATTGCTTTTACCAATATTACATAGATGGCATAATGTCTGATAATTATCCATTGTATTACTCCCTCCTTTTGATATGGGAATGATATGGTCAACATGTAAAATTGCACCATCATGGGCGGACTTTCCACATGCAATACATTTGAAATCGTCTCTTTCAAAGACTTGCCACCTAACACCAGCCTTTACAAATTTACTTTTATCAATATTTAATAATATTTTTTCATCAGTAGTTTGTGGTTTCTTATTTTCAACATCTTGATAGTTATAATACAAATTATTATGGTTTATTTTTGTAACCAATTCCTTTAATGGTGATTTCTTGCTTCTAGCTATTTCAAGTAAGGAATAATAAATCGGAAAAAATATAACAAATGAATTTATAATTGAGTTAAAACTATTATAATCCAATGGAAATTTCACTTTTCGGATAAATGGAATATCATAAAATTTGTCTTTTTTGCACGATTTTAATATTTCACTAAAAGGCTTAATAATACTCTCACTTTCACGAAAATTTGTCAACAATGGCAACATCTTTGAAAAAGATTGTATGGTTTGTATATACTCCATATTTTCCAATAAAAAGTTTAAATATATTTCACAGGTTTTTTCTGTAAATTTCAGTTTATATTTTGAATTGTGAAAAACAAGCATTAATCCGTTATTACTGAATTGATACCCGATGATATGCGGTATAATCTTTGTAGGTTTGTTATCAACTCTTTTAAGTCCGTCCCATATTGGCAATCTTGAACCACCTAATCCCCAAAAGGCGTAGTTATAATCAATTTTTAAATCACTTCGTCTTTTTTCCCTGAAATTAGGAGCAGAATGCACTATTGAATTCTCACTAAAAACTTCAATGCCATATATTTTCCTTATTCGAGACACAGTTTCCTCCAATAACACATTAAGTTTAGGAAGTATTGAGTATTTAATTGCTTTTGCCTTTAATAAAAAATCATCTTTTAAATTAAATAAAGCCGCATCTTCTTCATCTAATGTGATATTATTTAATTTTGCCTTTTCCATGATTTTTGTACAAATTGTTTTAAGCACAAAAGTAGCAAAAAATCAACAATTACCGTTCAAACCTTTCATCGCAACAGCTTCCGGTTTTCGACTTCTTGCAGCACGCTCATTTGTTGAATGGCGATTTGGTTCAGTTTTATCAGGCGGTCGCGTTGCGGCAGGCCTTCGTGGATGAGCACGGCATTGATGTTTTCCATGTTCGACAGGCAAATCAGTTCGTTGATTGCGTCGGTGTGGATGCGATAGTTGATTTTCGATAAAGTGCGCTGCAAATTCCATTCCAGCGACAGACGCTGCTGCTCGTCTTCTTTGAGGCGCTGAAATTCTTTGATGAGATAATATTTAAATTCCGCCGATAGCCATGTTCCAAACTCAAAAGCAATATCCTTGTGGGCGAAAATTCCACCACCATAGCGTCCTGATTTTGAAAAAATTCCAATAGCATTGGTTAATTCTACCCATCGTTTCGGCGTTAAAACTAAGCGTCCGTCAGCATTTTTAACCGTATGGAATTCCATACGGTTAAAATCGGGGTTATTAACCTGCTCCCAAATACCTAAAAATTCAAGTGTGTACCGACTGCTCATCCAGTTAGAAACGACAATTCGAGCATCTAATGTGTCTTTGTAACCGGCCATATCGGTCAAAGAAATGTAATCATCCTTGTTCTTTTGTATCACAGTTATCTCTGTTCCCTGCACCGTTATTGTTTCTTTTTTACTCATCGCTGTTGTATTAAAATGATTGTGCAAAAGTAATTAAAAAATCAAACGTGTCACATCACACAATATTTCTTCCCAAATGTCAATAAATTCAATCGTGTTCTTATTCAGTGTAATTGTTTTTTTTCGTAAAACGTTTATCAAAAATAATGGCTATTTTATGTGCAAACAGCAAGTTTAATCCGGTTGCAACTATTCCGACGATTGTCCAGAAAACAATTGTTTTGTAATCTGTGTTTTGTGTTGTTATCAGTATGTTAAAAACATATATGCAGTATGGCAGGCATAAAATGGAGGTCACGATGAACGGTACATATTTTCTTATTATCAACCATTGAATTATATGTATGATCAAATGAATGGAAAACGCCGTAAACATGCCTGTCCACAAACCGTAAAAATCAAAATATATGGCGCTTGCGGTGATTAGGATAACGATTACATATTCTTCGAAAACAGCGAGCGCAAATGCGGAAGTGGAGATATTGCCCATTTTATTCAGCGTATATTTTGACAGTTTGGGAAATCTGTCGGCAAGCCTGTTTTTGTTTTTTTGCAACCAGCCGGGAAAAAAAATAAATTCTTCAAACTCATGAATCATGAAGATAATTATAAACCAATATAGCAAATCGTTCATTGCTGCGTTGAGATAAAATTCATCAGACAGTTATTAAATGCTGTTGCGTTGTCCATATTTGCACAATGTCCCGCATTTTCAACGATGTGAAATTGACTGCCGGGGTTGTCTTTGTGCCATTGTTTCGCCGACTTGATTGCCAGTTCCGAATCCTT
>JAISNL010000073.1 GCA_031276235.1 Prevotellaceae bacterium
AACATTGATTATTATCTCAACGAAACCAACGAACAGCGGAAATACAATTATCTGCGAACAGTAAAAACGACCTTACGAAATGTTGGCAACATCACATTGCGAAATGTCGTTGATTTGAAACGGAATATCGACAATGCCTTCAAAAACGAACCGAACTACAAAAACAAAAAAGCGAAACTCATCCATCTCGACAACAAGCGGAAAGATATTGTGAAACTCATTGAATTGACCGAAAAACTGCTTGTTGACGACAATATCACATTTTTCAAAACGGCTACCGATGAAGAGTTGGGCAGGATAATCGTTCAACTGAAAATGCAACTGCAAAAATGTACGCACAATTTGATTGAAATAGAAAAGCAGATTATCGATTTCTTAAATCAAATTCAGTATCAAAGCGATGTGATGGAAAAATTGCGTCAAATCAAGTATTTGAAAGACCAGTTTACGCTTGAAACCGCTACCGATTTGAAGGCAATATTAAATGCCCATAATGCCGTGATTTTTGAGCCGAATCCGGTTTATCCGTTAAAACTCTCGCTGGAATACCTGCAAACCGACGAAGAAATTTTCACAAGTATCTGTAAAATAGCGAAACGCATACGGTCTGGCATAAAATTTTCATTGCCCGTTGCCGAAAAAATTTCAAGCGAATATCTTGTCACGCAGGTCGAAGAGGAAATACAAATTAATCTCGAAGAAGTGAAAAACGGTTTTACGGCTTCGAGCTACAATCTTCTTGATTTCGTGTGCAATTATCAATTTCCGAAGGAGGTTTCATTTGAAGATATGGTAACGATTTATTGTCAAATGATTTCACAATACGAAAATATCTTTGAAATAACCGATAAATTTCAAGAAAAAGAGAATGTCGAATTTGCAGTGGTGTATCCTAAATAAATTAAAGCATTGCTAACTATATATATTTAATTGGCAATGTCATAATTTTTATAGCGCTTTAATTTTCGAGATATTTCAATACTTTTCCACTTATCTGCAAAAGCGATATTTCGCAAAGTTTGGTGTCGTATTGAGCGGACAATATGCGTTCTTCGGCGTCGAGAAGATTCTTTTGCGCCTCGCGCATTTCTATTCCCGAAAGGTCGCCAAGCATGTATCTTTCCATTGCTATTTCGTGGTTTTGTTTTGCTGCGGCAAGGTTTTCGCGTTCAAGTTTGAGCATTTTAATATTATTTAAGTACGCTTGCCACAGATTGGCAATATCGGCGCTCAGCGACTGTTGAAGTTGCTGGCGTTGCAAACGTGCGTTTTCTATTTCTATGCGTGCATTTTTTTGCTGGCTTCTACGCGTTCCGTCAAAAATATTTATGCCTGCTGTAAGTCCGAAATCCAAGCCTGCAACCTGACGCTGTCGATATGCGTTTATTTCGTATTTGTTGAGCGTGTATCCGTAACCTGAACTTAATCGCAGATAAGGATATTTACGTGAGTTTACTGATTTCAAATTTAACTGCGCCAGCGTTATATTCTTTTCCGATTTCAGCAATTCCGCGTTTGTGTTCAGTGTGGATTCCCACAAATCATTAAAAACCAGCAATTCGTCAACAATTATCAGGGAGTCGGCAATGTCAATATTTTGGTCAACATTGGCGCTTGCCATTAGTTCGTTAAGGCGGATTCTCGATGTGTTCAGCAGTTCGTGCTGTTTTACGTATTTTGAACTGTCGGCGTTAAAGTCCACGCGGGCTTGCTGCAAATCAAGCCGCGACATGTTGCCAATCATGTAACGGGCTTCAACTATGCGCAATCGTTCTTTTGAAAGTAAAACGGCATAATGAAAATTTTTGATACGAATTTTTTGTTGAATATAATTGTAATATTCTGCTGTGAAATTTGCAATAAAATCTTCGATGGCAATGCGTGTATTTACTTCGCCGATTGCTTCAAGTTCTTTGAGCCGTTTGTAGTTTGCTGTGATGTTGAAACCATCAAAAAGAGTCCAGTTCAAGGTTAATCCTACATTAAAGGTATTATCAAGCACGCTTGAGTTTTTTTCTACTTCGCCAGTCGTTCTGACTGTAGATTTTGTATTATTTAGAGTTCCTGAATATCTTCCTGTCAAATCTATTGCAGGATAATATCCTGCATTGGCTTTTGTTGCGCTGTTTTTGTTTATCTGTTCTTCGTTTTTTGCTATACGCACCGAATAATTATTTTCCAGCCCCGATTCCAGACATGATTTTAATGTATATACTTGCTGTGCCTGTGAAGTTAATGATAAAAAAATGCTTATGGCTGTTAGTAATATTTTTTTCATTGTACACCTGTTTCGTTATTTAATTCAAAATTTTCTTTGGTTTTATTATTTTTTATTCTGTCGGTAGAAATATAACTGTACATTACGGGTACAATATACATTGTAAGCAAGGTTGACACCAGCATTCCGCCTACAACCGAAACGCCCATTGCTATTTGTCCGTTGCAGCCTTCGCCCGATGCAAGAGCCAGAGGTATAAGTCCCAATATTGTAGAGGCGCTCGTCATTAGAATGGGTCGCAAACGTTGCAGGGCAGCTTCGCGAATAGCGGTTGCTTTGTCTATTCCCGCTTCCTGTTTCTGATTGGCAAATTCTACTATAAGTATTCCGTTTTTGGCTACCAGACCTATCAGCATTATTATTCCTATCTGGCTGTAAATATTCATTGTTATGTTGTTTATATACATAAACGTTAATGCTCCTGCAACAGCCAGAGGTACAGTGAACATTATAACAAGCGGGTCTTTGAAACTTTCGAATTGCGCCGCCAGTACAAGATAAATAAAAATTATAGCCAGAAGAAATGCAAACATCAGGCTCGAAGAACTTTCTTTGAAATCTTTTGAGTCGCCTGACAATGCTGTGCGAAAAGTATCGTCAAGAGTTTCCTTTGCTATTTTATCCATTTCGTCAAGTCCTTCGCCTATTGTACGTCCGGTCGCAAGTCCTGATGAAATGGTTGCCGCTACAAAGCGATTGTATCTGTATAAACGCGGAGGGGCAATACTTTCGGACAGTTCTACAAGATTGTCGAGTTGAATCATTTCTCCTTTATCGCTGCGCACATATATTGATTTTAAGTCGGATGGTTTGTTGCGCTGCTGACGATTTATTTCACCAAGAATTTCATATTGTTTTCCGTTCATGTAAAAATATCCCATACGCTGTCCGCTTAGTGCATATTGCAGTGTTTGCGCTATATTGCGAGTGCTTACTCCCATAACGCTTGCTTTTTCGCGATTAATAATTATTTGGGTTTCGGGTTTATTGAATTTAAGATTAACATCAGCCATTTGAAATGTTGGATTATCCTGCATTTTTGCCAGCAATAATGGAATAACATCCTGCAATTTTTCTATGTTTGTTGCCTGAATAACGTACTGAACAGGCATTGCGCCTCGTCTGCCTCCGAATGTGGTTTGCTGTTGTACAAACGAGCGGGCTTTGGTTTTTGTGCTTACAGCCTTCGAAAGTTTTTCGGCGACTTCCATTTGCGTATATTTGCGTTTGTTTATATCGTCTAAAATGATTCTTATATTTCCACTTCCGCTGCTTACGCGCGCCTGAACAGAACTTGCCTGAGGAAAAACAGAATCAACCAATGTTGCAATATCTTCGGTATAATCGCGCATATATTCATAAGTTACGCCTTCGGCTCCGCGCGTATTTACAGTTATTTGCGAACGGTCTTCCATTGGCGCCATTTCTGCCGGAATTTTGTTCCAGAAAAATACTATGGTGAGTATGGTTGTTAAGATTATCAAAACGGATACCAGACGTTTTTTCAGAAATGCCGTAAGCGATTTTCGGTAAACGCTGTTCAATCCTTCAAAAAAAGGTTCTGTTTTTGTATATAGCCAGTTTTTCTTTTCGCGTCTGACAAGCAGTTTTGTTGCAATCATAGGTGTAAATGTAAGAGCTACAAATGCAGATATGATAACAGAGCCTGATACAACTATGCTAAATTCGCGAAACAGCCGTCCTGTCATTCCTTCCATAAATACTATTGGAAAAAATACGGAAACAAGAGTTATTGTGGTCGAAACTATTGCAAAAAATATTTCTTTTGCTCCTTTTATTCCCGCTTCAAACGGAGTCATTCCTTTTTCTACGCGTATATATATGTTTTCAGTCATCACTATGGCATCGTCCACTACAAGCCCTATAGCAAGTACTATTGCAAGCATCGACAATACATTTATCGAAAATCCTGCAAGATACATCACAAAAAATGCGCCAACCAGCGACACGGGTATTACTATGCACGGAATAAGGGTTACGCGCCAGTCGCGAAGAAAGAAAAATATTATACATATCACCAGAATAAAAGCAATATATACTGTTTCTTTCACTCCGTTGATAGAAGCGCGAATAAACCGTGTATTGTCGAATCCATAAGTGTATGTAATATCTTCTGGAAGGTCTTTTTCCATCATTTTCATTCTATCGTAAACGGCATCGGCAATGTCAATATGATTGGCTCCGGGCTGAGGAGTAACGGCTACGCCTACCATTGGAATACCATCCATTTTCATATAACTGCGAATATCTTGAGGTCCAAGTTCTGCACGACCAATGTCGCGAAAACGTACAATGTTTGAATGGTCTTCTTTCACAATAAGATTGTTAAATTCTTCAGCCGTATGCATCAAACCCCGCGTGCGAATGGTGAGTTCGGTTGTGTTGCCCTCAATACTTCCTGAAGGCAATTCCACGTTTTCCCGTTCTATTGCGCTTCGTACGTCAAGAGGCGTAATGCCGTATCCCGACATTTTTATTGGATCAAGCCAAAGACGCATCGAATAACGTTTTTCTCCCCAAATTGAAACGCTGCTTACATCTGCAATTGTTTGCAACTGCTCTTTTACTGTAAGGTCGGCTATTTCACTCAGTTCGAGCAGTGAACGTTTGTCGCTTCTAAGCGCAACCATCAATATCGGCATGGCATCGGCATCGGCTTTTGTTACTGTTGGCGGATCGCAGTCGCGAGGAAGAAAACGCTGAGCGCGTGAAACTTTATCGCGAACATCATTAGCTGCCGTTTCCAAATCTACCGACAGTTCAAATTCTACGGTAATATAACAGTATCCCTGACTGCTGACGCTCGAAAGCGAGCGGATGCCCGGAATGCCGTTAATATTTTGTTCCAGCGGTTCGGTAATTTGATTTTCTATAACATCGGCATTTGCTCCCGGATATGATGCGGATACTGAAATAACAGGATTGTCAACCGAAGGATATTCTCTCACGCCCAAATATGTATAGCCTATTATGCCGAAAAGGATAATTGCCAAAGTCAATACCGTTGCAAGTACAGGACGCCGTATGCTGATTTCTGATATGTTCATAATATTGTTTGAATATAAAAAACCGAATAATGAATTTAGATTTTATTGATTTATAAATTTTCCGAGTCTGTTATCCGCTTGCAGCGAGTCTATGTTATCAAGCGTTACAGGCAATCCTGTGCGTAATTGCAGAGTTCCTGATATTATAAGAGTATCGCCTATATTTAAACCGTTTAATATTTGAACGTTTGCATCTGTTCGCAAACCTTTCTGCACTTCAACGGGTTGAGATTTTCCATTTTTATATAAAAACACCTTATCAACTCCCATTTCGGGAACAATTGCTTCTGTCGGTATTATTATTGCATTAAGAATTTCTTTTTGTTTCAGTTGTATCCGAACAAATCGACCGGGCGACAGTTCATGCCTGATATTAGGATAAAGAGCGCGAGCTTTCAGCGAAAATGTTTCTGCATCAACTTGCGCTTCAGTGGCATAAACCGATGCATTGTATGTTTCATTACTTCCATCAACTGTAAAACTCAGACGAACGCCTTTGTTGATATCCGAAGCGTAACGTTCGTTTACCGAAAATTCAATTTTGAGCGGCGACAGTTTAGTCAATTTTGCAATCACCGTGCTTGGCGATGCGTAAGAACCTTCGCTCACCTGCCGCAAGCCTATAATGCCGTCAAACGGAGCGCGCAATTCGGTTTGTCGAATATTTGCCTTTACAAGTTCTATATCTGCATTTAATGTTGCAAGTTCGGTTTTTACCTGTTCGAGCGCTTCTTTGCTTACGGCATCTTTTTCAAGCAGTGTGCTTTGTCGGGATACGCGGTCTTCGGCGAGTTGAATTTGCGCTTCAAGTTTTTTCAGTTGAGCCTGAAGCGGTTCGTCGTTTACTTTTGCCAGCAGTTGCCCTTTAATAACCGAAGTTCCTTCTACAAAATGAATTTTTACAATTTTACCCGAAGTTTCAAATGATAAATCCACCTCTTCGTCAGGAATAAGCCGACCGTTAATGTAGATGTCATCGCTCAGTGACTGTTCGCTAATTATAAGTCCGTTAATGTTTAGAGGCTTTGATTCTCCTGATGTTCTCCGTGCAAAACTGCCAGCATTATCAACATTTGCATCGGAGTTTCCCGAAAGCAATTCATAAATGCCCCAACCTGCAATCAAACAGATAATAACTATAAGTATTCTTTTTGTAATTTTGTTCATAACATATAAATTTAAATAAAATTTACCTTTAATTTGATTAGAATTAAATAAAAAGGTTTAAACTTGGTATCAAAATTTGGCATATCCTTAAATCCTCAATTCATTGTCAGATACAAACTCATTAAAAAAAAGAGAAAACGGTATCTATTATTTGTTTTTCTGGATTGCCTCAGGCTAAAGCCTTCGCAACGACACGTTGCGTTATAGTAGCGTAGGTGCAAACCATCATAGTGAAGCAACCGAAGCGCAAGCCAATCCGGAAAGTCAGAGTATTTCCCTGTGTAGAAAAAATTAAGTACGAGATGTTATCATACATTGTATGACGCTGCCAAATATTTTATGATGAGTTTAAACCTTTTTTTAAAACTGCTATCAAACTTGCACAGTTATTTCAAACTTTGAAATTATGTTTTATAATGAAAATCAAATCAAAATATCGTTCATGATGAAAAAAACAAAAACTATATTGCTTCTGAGTATTTTAATACTTTGCTTTAATGCAACGGCGCAAACCGAAAAAGAGCCGCTGAAAGCGGAATTTATAAACAATATCGTTGTTGATGGCGATGATTCGGATTGGGAATCTGCCGTTTCGCTGTTTGATGAAAGTAGCGGACTTATGTACAGCATTGCAAATGACAATGAAAATCTTTATATACTTGTAAAGGCAACTGTCGAATCGTCAATGACAAAATTCATTATGGGCGGTGTTGAGGTATGGATTTCGGCTGACGGAAAAGATAAACGCAAAACGGGAATAAAGTATCCTGTTCCGCTTTCGTGGGAAGAACGTTTCCGTTCCATTAATCGCAACGCAACGCGAGAAGACATGCAGCGTCAGGAAAACGAAAGAACTTATAAAACCATGGAACTTCGAGGTTTTGAAACAGTTAAGGACAATGCCTACAAAGTTGACGAACTCGACATAAAAGCCGAATACAGCGGCAAAAACGGCAATGCTGTTGCCGAATATAAAATTCCGTTCAATACATTTTGTAAAACCGAACAGATAAACGGAGAAAATATTTTTGCAATAGGAATAGTGCTAAACGGAATGCAAATGCCTAATTTCGGAGGCGGACAACGGTTTGGCGATGGGCAAATGCAACGTCAAATGCGCGAAATGTCCAGAGGTTATTCCTTTTGGTTTTACACACAATTAACAAAATAAAACAATGAAAAAATTATTACTTGCCTTAACAATATTGCTGTTTGGAATTTGTGCATCCGCGCAAACAAGCATTACCGGCATTTTGACCGACGGCGACGAGCCTTTATCTTTGGCGGATATCATGCTGCATAAAATGCCCGATACCGTTTTAATTAAAGGAGTTTCAACCGACGATAACGGCGCATTTGCAATAAAAGACGTTGCCAAAGGTACGTATATGATAAAAATATCTTACGTAGGTTACGATGATTTCAGCAAAAAAATATATATTGACGGCGTTGCCAAAGAGTTTAAATTGGGCAACATTGTGATGAAATCAGGAATTATGCTTGCAGGGGCAAGAGTTACAGGTAAGGCTACCGCAGTAACAATCAAAGGCGATACCGTAGAATACAATCCTAATGCTTATAAATTGCAGGATAATGCTGTTATAGAAGATCTTTTGAAAAAATTGCCCGGCGTTGAGGTTGACAAGGATGGAAGCATCAAGGCGGGAGGCAAGGAGGTATCAAAAGTTTTGCTCGGAGGTAAAGAATTTTTTGCCAACGATCCTACTCTCGCCACCAAAAATGTTCCTGTAAAAATTGTAGAAAAAGTTCAGGTGCTTGATAGAAAATCAGAACAGGAAAGACTTACAGGAATAAGCGATGGAGAAGAAGAAACGGTTATCAACCTCGAAATAAAAAAAGGACAGCAGCAAGGCTGGATGGGAAATATAACAAGCGGCTTGGGAAGAGACGTGAAAAACGAAACAGGCAATAAAATAAGATTTGACGAAAACGCTTTTGTCAACAGGCTTACATCAAACAGTCGATTTACGTTCATCAGCAATTTCAGCAATACCAATACTGGACGCGGCGGACGCAATACATTTGGAGGAACTTCGGGAAATACAACGGCTGGAATGGGCGGCATTGATCTTGCAACTTTTGCCACAGACAAACTTACCGTTGAAGGAAGCGGATATTTTACGTACAGAAATACCAATGTAGAAAGGTCATCAAATACGGAAACATTTTTACGCGACAATTTGCAGCAAGACAGCTCGATTTACACTAACGGCACATCATTATCAAATTCATATAACAGAAATTTCAATACAAACGTAAGGCTTACCTACAAACCCAATGATTTCAATACAATCATCTTTCGCCCGCAGGGCAGCCATTCTCATTCCGATTCGTACAACACAAGCTATTCTGAAACATTAGATGCCAATCTGGATATGATAAATACAAGCGATCAACGTAACCGTTCCGAAAACAAAACAACCTCATACGGAGCAGAACTGAATTACAGCCATAAATTCGGAACATCAGGCAGAAATCTGTCATTTGAACTGCAATTTAACGGCAGCGACACAAAAGGATACAGAAAGTCATATTCGGAAATAAAATATCGCAGCAAGCCAGATTCTGTCATAGATCAATTGTCGAACAATACAAATAAAAGCACAACTTACCGCTTTCAAACTTCGTATATAGAACCGCTGTCGAAAAACAATTTTCTGCAATTTCGCTATTCATACAGAGCAAACAACAGAGACCAGAAAACGCTTACTTATGAAGACCTTGATGGAGATGAAATTTATGATGACCTTAACGACAAAAACAGCAACAATTATGATAATAAATATATAAACCAGCAAATACATTTAAGTTTCAGGCGGACAACCGATAAATACGACTTCCAAATAGGCGCTAATCTTAATCCGCAATCATCTCACAGCACGGGCGAGCGTTATAGTTACGAAACAGGAAAGATAGAACCTTTCGACCAAAAACGTAATGTTACAAACTTCGGACCTATGGCTCGTATCCAATACAATTTCACAAAATCACACAATGTAAGAGTTGATTACAGAACACGAACAGGACAGCCAAGTTTATCGCAATTAGACCCTTGGATTGACATGTCAAATCCGCTGATTATAAGTTATGGAAATCCCGATTTGAAACCAAGTTTTACACATTCGCTCAATATTGTGTATAATCTCAACAATCGCTCTACGATGCGCACACTCATGGCCGGTTTACGCGGAAGCATGACGCAAAACAGCATAGTGTCAAATTCAATATTTGATAAGGCTGGCATTCAGCGAAGAACCTACGACAATGCCAACGGAGTATGGAACTTAAATGGAAATGTGATTGTCAACTTCCCTATAAATGCAACGTTCCAGATTAATTCTTCATCATTTGCATCCATGAGCCAGAATGTGAGCCTTGCCAACGGAGATAAAAATACAACCAAATACAGTATGCTAATGCCGAATTTAGGCGTACAGTTCAGCGCTTTGTTTATGGATTTAGGCGTAAGAGGAACTATAACATTTACAAATACAAAAAATTCATTGTCGGCACAAGGCAATCGGAATGTACGCGACCATGACATCAATGCATGGACAACTGTTTATTTACCGCTGAACTTTACATTTACAAGCGATATTTCATATAAAACGGGAAGCGGTTATTCCGCAGGCTACGATGCATCGCAAGTGGTATGGAATGCTACGGTCGAAAAAAGTATCATGAATAACAAAGGCACAATAAAATTTTCGGTGAATGATATTTTGCGCGACAAAAAGAACATAACATATTCATCTATTGACAACACCATTCAGCAAACATTGACAAATACTCTGAATTGCTATTTTATGGTTTCATTTACGTACAGGTTTAACGTTTTTGGAGGGCAATCAATAAGCGGCAACTCGCCAATGGGCGGACCTGGCGGCGGCATGATGAGAATACGAAGATAAATCAGGCTTGAAATTCTTACTGATTTTATGTTTTGGATTAGCAGTGATGCATTAATTGAGGCGTTTTGCAAAACGTTCAAATTATAAACCTCTGCAAGGCTGAACAGTTGATAAAATATTGCAAGTTCAATTAGCAAATGCAGTTGTATTAAGATATTGAATCTACTCAATAAATGTTGTCCGTAATGAATGACTAAATTTTAAATTATTATCTTTGCGGAAATTTTACAGAACTTATGTATAAAATAGAAACCAAAAAGAATATTGCGGAAAATATATTTCGCATGGATGTTATTGCTCCATATATTGCCAAATCGGCGCTGCCCGGTCAATTTGTTATTGTACGCACACACGAACAGGGAGAACGAATTCCTCTTACTATCTGTGATTTCGACAAAAATAAAGGCACGGTAACGCTTGTAGTTCAGGTGCTGGGCGCATCAAGCAAAAAAATTTGCGAAAAAAAACAGGGTGAATACATTACCGATATTACGGGACCTCTCGGAAATCCATCTGAATTTATAAAATTCACAAATGAACAGTTAGCCTCTAAAAAATTTCTGTTCGTAGCAGGCGGACTGGGCAGCGCACCCGTGTATCCGCAAGTTAAATGGCTGAGTCTTCACAGCGTAAAACCAGATGTAATAATCGGCGCAAAAACCAGAAATATGATGATTTTTGAAAACGAGATGAAACCTTTAGCCGCAAACGTATTTGCTGCAACCGACGATGGCAGTTATGGATTCAAAGGTTTGGTTACCGATATGATAGAAGAATTAATCGTTAACCAAAATAAAAAATATGATGAAATTATTGCTATAGGACCTATGATAATGATGAAATTTGTTGCACTTGCTTCAAAAAAACACAATATAAAAACTACCGTAAGCCTCAATTCTGTTATGGTTGATGGTACGGGAATGTGCGGCGCTTGCCGAGTGAATGTAGGCGGAGAAACAAAATTTACTTGCGTAGATGGACCAGAATTTGATGGACATCTTGTTGATTTTGACGAAGCATTGCGTCGGCAAACAATGTATAAAAATCAGGAACAGCAGGCAAATTGCAAATGTATATAAAACAGTTTTAATTAATAATCCGAAATCCACAATATGGCAAATAAAATTCCTCGCGTTCACGCGCGCGAACAAGATCCAAAAATACGTATAACCAATTTTGACGAAGTATGCTACGGCTATACTGCAGAAGAAGCAATACTTGAAGCATCGAGATGCTTGAATTGCAAAAATCCTCGCTGTGTAAATGATTGCCCTGTAAATATTGATATTCCAAAATTTATTTCGCAAATCGCAAAAAACCATTTTGCAAAAGCCGCCGAAACTGTTGCTCAATACAGCAGTTTGCCAGCAGTCTGCGGACGGGTATGCCCACAGGAAACGCAATGCGAAGGAACATGTATTTTAGGCATAAAAGGCGAACCCGTAGCAATCGGACTGCTCGAACGTTTTATAGCCGACTGGTCGCGCCACAACAATGTAAGTTTTATAGAAAAATCGCCAGACAATGGGCAAAAAATAGCCGTTATCGGTAGCGGACCCGCAGGTTTAAGCTGCGCTTACGACCTCGCTAAAATTGGGTATGACGTTACCATTTTTGAAGCCCTGCACGAAACAGGCGGAGTGCTGGCTTACGGAATTCCCGAATTTCGATTGCCAAAAAAAACTGTTGTGGCTCACGAAATAAACAATCTTAAAAAAACAGGAGTCAAAATAGAAACCAATGTGATTATCGGGCGCACGCTTACTATTGATCAACTGCTTGATGAAGAAAAGTTTGATGCAGTGTTTATAGGAGCAGGCGCAGGATTGCCCAAATTCATGAACATAAAGGGTGAAAATTTGAACGGAGTAATGTCTGCAAACGAATTTCTAACCCGTGCAAATCTTATGAAAGCGTTTGACCAAAATTACGATACGCCTATATACACAGGCAAAAAAACCGTTGTTGTAGGAGGCGGAAATGTTGCAATGGATGCTGCGCGAACCGCCTTGCGACTGGGAGCGGAAGTTACTGTTGTATATCGCCGTACCGAAGTTGAATTACCCGCGCGGCGCGAAGAAGTGGTACATGTAAAAGAAGAAGGAATTGATTTTGCCATGCTCACAAATCCTGTGGAAATACTTGGAAATGAAACAGGATGGGTAAAACAAATTCGTTGCGTCCGTTGCAAATTGGGCGAACCAGACTCTTCAGGACGCCGCAGCCCTGTGGTGATTCCCGATTCGGAATTTAATATAGAAACAGATGTCGTAATAATGGCTTTGGGAACATCGCCCAATCCGCTTATAGCATCTACAACCAAAGGATTGCAAGTAAACAAATATAAATGTATTGCCGTTGACAGCGAAGGACAAACATCGCGCGCGGGCGTATTTGCCGGCGGCGATATTACTACAGGAGCGGCAACAGTAATTCTTGCAATGGGAGCAGGACGCAAAGCCGCAAATGCCATTGACAAATATCTGAAGCAAAATAAGGAAATCCATTAAGTGATGAAAAATAAATAAGGTATAACAAATAAACCTAAAAAAATCAGTTGACCGTAGGAAGTGATAAAAACATAAAATTCTGGATTGGTTGGCTACGCCGAACCCTTCGGATTTCGTAGCTACGTTCCTTCGCAGAATCAACCACGTAGCGCGTCATTGCGAGGAATGAAATGACGAAGCAATCCAGCAACTTTCAACTATTAATGCTAACTTTGCCAATATTTTTTAGCCACAACAAACAATGACAAATAAAAACATCCTCGAAGAGGAAATAAAAAACGCAGTAGCAGCCGACTATTTCAGCAAATTTGACTGTACAAAAATTCTGGGCAAAATTGATTTTGCAGTAAAAATCAAATGCCCGAAAAATGCCAACGATTTCAACGATGAATATTTGCTATGGGCTGAAGCGAAACAAAAATCAACCGACATCGTGGCGATGCTTGCGCAACTTGTGCTGACTGTTGGAAAGGCAAGAACTTTCGACGAAATATTGCCGCCGCCTTTTCTCGGATGCTACGACAGCGAAAAAATCGCATTTGTACCATATTCCGAAATTCAAGATATTTTCTACCAAAACGACTTCAATTGGAACGTTGCGCCATCGAATTACGATACCAAAGAATTTCAACAGATTTACAATCAAATAAAGAAAGTCATAGAAACAGATATTCCTTGGGAAACGTATCTCTTTTATTTTGAACGAGACGACAAGGATTTGCGCCGCTTTATTCGCGAAAATTTTATAGTCGGCAAATTCGGAACCTCAAAAATCCGTATTGACAAAAACAATTTTATCATCATTTACAACAAATGGCTTGAAACGGTGAAACCTACCATTCAGGTAAACAGTTGGGAGAAAGCAAAAAAGGCGGGTATCATTGACGGCGATTTTTACCTTGCCGACCTGCTTTCCGCAGAAAACAAAACATTGAAAGAAAAATTGTTTGTTTTACTGAAAACAGACCGCTATGAGTTGGACAGAAAAATAGACGAATCGGGGTTTGAAAACTTCAAAACTACAGCCTTTTCCGACAACCAAAAAGCGCACGCTCAATTTTGGGCTAAATACGAGCGACCGCCAAAAGAAGATTATTGGGATTATATTGTAAATCGCCGCGATTTGCTTGTGCCGCAGGACGTGCGCGAGCGCAAAGGCTCTTATTTCACGCCGCAACAATGGGTAGAACTTTCGCAAAAATATCTTGCCGATGTATTTGGCGAAAATTGGCAGGACGAATACTACGTTTGGGATTGCGCCGCAGGCACAGGCAACTTGCTTGCAGGATTGACAAACAAATATAACCTTTGGGCATCAACTCTCGACAATGCCGATGTGGACGCAATGCACACACGCATTGACACAATGAATAAAAATTCCATAAGCGGAGATGGTGCAAATCTTTTACACGATCATGTTTTTCAGTTCGATTTCCTCAATGATGATTTTGAAAAACTGCCTCCAAATTTGAAAAAAATAATCGACTCGCCCAAGTTGAGGAAAAAATTGATTATTTACATTAATCCGCCGTATGCAGAGGCAGATAACCGCAAGGGTGAAAAAAGAAGCGGCGTTGCAGTGTCCAAAATACATGAAAAATATTCTATTTTAATGGGATATACAAAACGGGAGATATACATACAGTTTTTGACGAGAATTTATTGCGAAATCCCGGGCGCGGCGCTTGCAAATTTTTCAAAGTTGAAAAATTTGCAAGCGCCCAAATTTAAGGATTTCCGGAAATTTTTTCACGCAAAACTAGAAAAACTGATACTCGTTCCTGCTTATACTTTTGATAATGTGACTGGTGATTTCCCAATCGGTTTTTTTATCTGGAATATAGCCTCAAAAGAAGAATTTAAGCATATTTCAGCAGATGTATATGATGACTATGGAAATTTTATTTGCCATAAAAATATTTGGTCTTATGATAATGAAAAACTTATAAATGATTGGGTTCAATCATTCAGATATTCAAAATCAGAATCTATTGCTACCATTATTGGTGTTGGAAGTGATTTTCAAAATCAAAGATTGGTGAGATTTGGTGAGCCTCACATGAAAGTTCCCGCAGATAATCATAATTGGCAAATAACAAAAAATAATCTAATAGAATCTTCAATTTATTTCGCTGTTCGCAAAGTAATTCCCGCCGACTGGCTCAACGACCGCGACCAGTTTCTTTATCCAAACGATGGCTGGAAAACAGACACGGATTTTCAGAATGACTGCCTTGCTTACACGCTGTTCAGCAATAATATTCAATCTAAATACGGAGCAAATCATTGGATACCGTTCACCGAATATCAGGTTGGCGCACAGAATAACTTTGCGTCTTGTTTTATGACCGATTTCATTGACGGAAAAACCAATTTTTGCGTAGCTGAACCAGATTTGTTCTATTACGCCGCAGGAGGTTCAGGCGGCGGATACTCGAAATACGAACCAAAAGAAAGAATCTTTTCTGCCGAAGCAAAATCCGTTTTTTCTGCAGGTCGCGCCCTTTGGAGATATTATCACGCCCAACCGAATGTAAACGTAAACGCTTCGCTCTACGATATTCGCGAATACTTTCAAGGGCGTAACAGCAAAGGCAAAATGAACAACAAAAGCGAAAACGAACGCTACACCGAACTAATCGGCGCATTGCGCGATAGTCTCAAAATCCTCGCCAGCAAAATCGAACCCAAAGTGTATGAATACGGATTTCTGAAGCCATAAACGCAGAAAGTTGAAAATGATAATAATGAACGTCATTGCGAACCTGAAGGGTGAAGCAATCCAGAAAAGTTAACAGTTGAGAATGTAGAGGGCGAAAAATTTTTCACCCGAAATAACAGAAAAACTCTGGATAGCTTCAGGCTGAGTCCTTCGCAATGACGCGCTTGCATGTATCAGCATATTGATGTGTTGAAAAAAATACGTTTTCCTATATAAATAGTCCGTCCTTAATAACCATATAAAATTATTTATCAGCAATAAATTGCAAAAAAATTAACAGAAAAGGGATATTATTACAGTGAAGATTATTTGTAAGGAACAACTAATTAGAGTACAATAAACATCTTTGCATAAACAGATATAAATTATTTGTGTTTTTCAAAATTTACTACATTTGCATTGATATTAATTGAATAATAAATCGTATGACAGATAAAAACAATCCTGCAATTTTGGGATATGAAAAGGTTGGAAAACTATTGATGCAATATTCCGTTCCTGCCATTATGGCAATGGTTGCAGCATCGCTCTACAATATTGTGGATAGAATATTTATTGGTAATGCGGTAGGACCTTTGGCAATTTCGGGTTTGGCGATTACGTTTCCGCTTATGAATATTTCGGCGGCTTTCGGTTCGCTTATCGGCGCGGGAGGTTCTACGCTTGTTGCCATTAAAATGGGGCAAAAAGACAATTGGGGAGCAAATCAAATTCTTGGCAATGCCATAATGCTAAATCTCATTCTCGGCACGATAATAATGATTTTGGGGCTTTTATTTTTAGACCCGATACTCTACTGTTTCGGCGCAACCGAAAATACAATAAGTTTTGCACGCGATTACATGCAAATCATTCTCGGCGGAAATGTTATTACTCACGTTTATTTAGGGATGAACAACATAATGCGGTCGTCGGGTTATCCGCGCAAAGCAATGTACACAACGTTTATTGCAGTAATTATAAATGCCGTTTTGGATATGATTTTCATTTTCAAATTCGGTTGGGGCATACGCGGAGCAGCCATTGCAACAATCATTGCGCAAACCATTGCATTAATATGGGTGAGCGTGCATTTTATGCATAAAAGCAGTTTTATACGTTTTCAGAAAGGCATATATACGTTGAAAAAAAGAATTGTAACAGGAATATTTTCGATAGGGATGTCGCCGTTTATTCTTAACGTATGTTCGTGTCTGGTAGTGATACTTTTCAATACTGCACTGCTTGCTCATGGAGGAGATTTGGCTATAGGCGCGTTTGGAATAACAAACAGCGTTGTCATGTTTTTTGTGATGATAGTATTGGGGCTGACTCAGGGAATGCAACCGATTGCAGGATACAATTTCGGTGCAAAGCAATTCGACAGAGTATTGAAAGTTTTGAAACAGTCAATAATTGCCGCAAGCTGCATTACAACGCTGGCTTTTATTGCAGGCGAACTGCTTCCGAAGCCGCTTGCAATGCTGTTTTCGCAAAAAGACAATATTGCAGGCGACAATATAGAGATGACCCGTCAGCAGGTAGAATATGCGGTAACGGGATTGCGAATAACGCTGGCAGCATTTCCCATTGTGGGAATTTCTATGGTTATAGCAAACTTTTTCCAGTCAATAGGAAAAGCAAAACATGCAATATTTTTATCAACCACGCGACAACTGATTTTTTTGATTCCGCTGATTTTGATTCTTCCCAAATTTTGGGGATTAACAGGTATCTGGCTAAGCATTCCTGTTTCAGATTTCATTTCCACCGTTTTGTCTGTTATTTTGATGCAAAGACAATTTAAAATTTTGAAAAAACAACGATTATAAATACATAATATTATAAATGACTACAATATGAGCGATAATAAAATAATCACAATAGGCAGACAATTCGGCAGCGGCGGACACGAGACAGGCAAAAAACTTGCAGATTTATTCGGATTTGAATATTACGACAATAAACTTATAACTCTTGCGGCTAAAGAAATAGGTTTTGCCCCCGAACATTTTGAAACTTTCGATGAAAAACCCACATTCAACAGCGTTTTTAGAATATTCGAAGGCGTTTTCATGGGAAACTGTCAATACGACAATTATTTTTCAAATGATATGATATTCAAAATACAGTCGGAAGTGATTCTCAAAATGGCAGAAGAAAAATCCTGCGTTTTTGTAGGGCGCTGTTCCGATTATGTTTTGCGCAATAATCCTAATGTAATCAACGTTTTTATACATTCGTCCATCGCCGACAGAATACAGCGAATTTGCAAACGAATGAACACAGGCGAACAAAAGGCTCTTGAAATTATCAAGCAATTTGACAGGCGGCGGGCTTCATTTTACAATTACTATTCAAACAGGCTGTGGGGACATTGCGATACTTATCATATTTCGATTAACATATCAGTATTGGGCGAAGAGCAGTCGGTAGATTTTCTGGCAGAATTTGTAAGAAAAAAGTTCAAAATATAGAAATTCCGGTAATGTTACACATTGTATGATGTGCGAGGCGCACAGCAGCAGGCAGTTTCTGCGAATATACGATTTATTATCTGGTTATTATTAATTTCTTTTGTCTCAGCGCCTCGGTCAATTTGGCATTTCTTTTTTTCTTTTGTATCAGCGCCTCGGGCGATTTAACATTTCTTTTTTCTTTTGCCTCAGCGCCTCGGGCGATTTAACATTTCTTTTTTCTTTTGCCTCAGCGCCTCGGGCGATTTAACATTTCTTTTTTCTTTTGCCTCAGCGCCTCGGGCGATTTATCATTTCTTTTTTCTTTTGCCACAGCGCCACGGGCGA
>JAISNL010000103.1 GCA_031276235.1 Prevotellaceae bacterium
CTAATGCGCCACGCCCGATTTTTCGCTTCAATACTCGACAAACACGAAAAGATATTGCGATACACTTCGAGTACCGAAACCATGAGCGCGCTTGAATATACGGACACGGAACTTGGGCAGGTAACAGAAAAAGCCGATTTGTCGGTTGCCAATGCCGCGCCCTTTTTCAAACCTCTGATATTTGAATTTGACTGTATTATAAAACATAATTTGCCTGAAATTTTAGGACAAAATCCCGCAGGATACTTGAAATTCAGATATAATAATTTGGAATTAAAAGGATTTCCGATTGACATTGAAGGCTCGACAAACGATAGTGTACAAACCGTTAAGTGTATAGCACACCCCGACACTCCCGACAATATTCAGGAAATACTTCATAAAAGATTGCCAAATAAACTGTATAAATGATTATCATTTACGAAGCGCAACAAACAAAGGGCTGTTTTTGCAGCCCTTATGTTTTTGTGAGTTAACCAACTATTTATTAAAAAAAGGATGATTAACAAACCTTTGTGCATTTTCTTCCTGTTTTATCTTTATGTATTTTCTAAACGAGGCTTCGGTTGTATGCCCCGAAAATCCCATAATTGTATAAATATCAATGCCTGCAATATACATGTTTGTACAACCGCTACGCCGAGCCGTGTGCGTTTTTATCAATTCATATTTTTTATATGTTTTGGTAACATGTTTGCCGCCGCGTGTAATAGTTATTGTAATTTCACTGTCAATATCGGCAAGTTTGCCAAGTATCTTTAAATTGCTATTCAAATCTTGATTGCTCACAAATGCAGGCAAAATATTATTTCTGCGTTCCAATATTTCACGTATAACCCAATGCATCGGAATTATGACTTTTGCGCCTGTTTTTTTAGTGCGTTTTGATATAAATTGGTCCGTGCTTTTCAAATTTTCAATTCCTGCATAATCGCCGTAACGCATCGCAGTAAAAGCCCCTATTAAAAAAATATCCTTATTGTTGATTAATTCCGCAATTTTGCGGTTTATTTCGGCTTTACCAAATACATTGCCGAGTTTGTTTAAGATTAAATTTTCGGTTATATCGAGTTCGTGAAGTTTTACAAGTTCGGCAACTGTTAAATATATGCTATCACTTTCCTCTCTATCCACAGTAAAGCCTTCAATATATAAATCATGATATTTTTGGCGTCTGGCTTCATTGAAAAAAAAATTAATATTTTTAATAAACATTCCAATCGTATTTTTGGAATAATGCTGTGTTATTCCGTTTTGTACGTATGTTTTTTGCAGTAACATATTTTTAAACGAGTGGTAAAACTCTAATGTCATATCCGAAAATTTAAGTTTCGTTTTATATTGTTTTTCATAGTTAACAAGTTGAGCAATAGCACGGTCATAAGAATAATTACATGTTTTTGAATTGCTGTTATTATTTCTAAAATGCTCTGCAAATTCAACAATATGCACTGTTTTTTCGGTGTCCTCATTTTCGCCTTTGCTTATTCTGAAAGCGCGTTCTACGGCTTTTTTAAACTCCGCCTGTGTTGGCGACACAAATTTCATTTCAAAAGCATGTGCAACTCGTTTTAATATATTTTCCCAAACGTCCAACTTCTGATTAACGAACACTGCATTAGAATAATCCCTATCGTTTCGGCAACGGTTTTTTTTAGAGTTCCAAAAAGCCGACTCCACGCTAACTCCGATAGAATAAAAATATTGTTTGCCAAAAAATGAAACAATTGCCCTGATTGATGATTGCTGTTTTTCTTTGTCTCTGATAAAAAATTTGACTGTCATATTTGTGCATAAAAAAAGGTAATAAAATTTTATATATTTCAAATGCAAAAGTATATATTTATTTTTGAAAATAATTGATATACAATAAAAAATATATAGAATTAATTTAATTTGATATAATGCTTGTAATCAGATGCGGAATTAGCAGAAAATTTTTCGTTACAAATAGCAAAAACATACAGAGAAAAATATGGAGTCAGCGAGAAACCATTGAAAATTCCCGTTTTGAAATTTAGAATAGGAAGCGTTTCCTTTGGAATAAGTTTTGTAGGCATTGGCATTGGTTTTTCGTCTAAGGAAGAATATTTGAAAGCAAGAGCAGAGAAAAGAAAAAAAGCGTATGTATATTGATTGTTTTTAAAATTATAAATGAGTGTCCGTATAATTGCCTATAAGCATTGCAATAAATTGATAACAACAATATTATCTTTTATTGCCAATTTTGATTAAACCTTTGATAATCAATTTATAGATATTAACTTTGAAGTAATAGAAAATATGAATTACAGATTTGAAAGAATGAAAATAATTTATGCAGATGGTGCTTACAGAGGTAAATTAGCCGAAAATATAAAACACCGCTTCGGTTGGGATATAAAATTACATTGCACAGTAACAAATCAACCAATTTCAATTGAAACCTTTACCAAACGCTGGGTTGTGGAGAGAACTTGCGCTTGGCTACAAAATTACAGACGTTTGGCTAAAAATTATGAATATTCCGTTTTGTCAAGTACTGCAATGATTTATCTCGCTTTTATAATGCAGATGTTCCATAAAATAAATCTTTAATAAAATTTAAACAGTTTCTTACTTTTATCAAATATCATAAAAAATCATTAATTTTACAATTCGATATGTCAGTAAAAATAATATAGAAAAAACTAAAAATGCCAAACGAAGAGCAGAAATCAAATGCTGAACGATATTTTCACAGCGAGGAGGCAAGCGATATTCTCGGCTCATTGCCGACTTGGATAATTCGCCGCGGAATTACCGTTATATTTTTGATTTTTGTCGGACTTTTAATCGGTTGTTACTTTATCAAATATCCGCAAACGGTTGATGCGCCTGTGATAATTACAACATTGAATCCGCCTGCCGACTTAATTGCCCGCGCCGAAGGTCGTATTGCCACAATCTACGTTGCCGATGGACAGAATGTAAGAAAAAATGATGTAATTGCGTTGCTATACAATACTGCCGATTATTCTGCGGTGCAAAGTGTTAAGGACAGTTTGAAACTGTCGTATCAAAAGAATTTTTCTGAAACAGTATTTGAAAAATGGATGGAAAAATCTTACAGACTTGGCGA
>JAISNL010000118.1 GCA_031276235.1 Prevotellaceae bacterium
CTGAAAAATATTAATTTTTTTCAAAATAATTTTTAGAAATATTGCACTGTCATAAAAAAAGTAATTATCTTTGTAAAAATTAAAAATATTATTTACATAATAAAGTTTGTTTATGAAAAAATCAATATTATTATTAATCTTTATGTTAGGAGTTACGAATATCGTCAACTCACAATTTAAGCAGGCAAATGAAGGCTTGCGTCCATCAACGGATAAACTGAAACACGTAAACAGTGGAATAATCTCACCTGATTTATATACAGGTACGTTAAGTTTGTCAATACCTTTTTACAATTACACGGATAATGATTTTGATATTCTACTATCATTAGATTATGCATCTAATGGCTGTATTGCTAATGAGCGGTCAGGGATTTTGGGACCGGGCTGGCATTTGAATGTAGGAGGATGCATAACTCGAGAAATAAAAGGAATTCCGGATGAAAGGCTGGATTATAACAAATTATACGGATTTTATGCTTTACACAAAAGTGGAATATCACAAGTATCTGCATCTCTTAATAAATTATTCAGAATTTTCGGATATAAAGGAACTTTTCACAATGCTGTTGAAAATATTATTCCTGCCATTATTTACTGTACGGATAGCGATATAATGTCAAATTTGCAGAAATATGATGCTGAACCTGATATTTTTCAATTTAATTTTATGGGCTACACGGGAAAATTTCATTTGGGATTTAATAATACTATCCATGTTTATGACACAAATGTAAACAGTAAAGATTTAAAGATAGAAATAGAAGGCAGCGCTGATGCCGCTTTTGCATTTTCTGCAATAAATATTTACACTCCTGATGGATATAAATATGTTTTTAACTGTGACAGACAATCTCCAAGCGTTGAATTTTCGTTAATAGCAGATGATGAATCAACTCCTCCAAATGACAATAAAGGAGACGCTGTTGCATGGAATTTAACTAAAATTGTAGCCCCAAACGGAAGACAAGTTTCATTTGCATACGAATCAAAAAAAATTATAAACTATAGACCTGTAACATTTAAATCTACAGGAAATTGTTTGAACATTCTATACAGATTAACAGGAATATATAGTATTATGAATAACGCAATAACCAATCCTATAAACGACAGTGAACATGTATTCTATCAAAATGTAGCTTATGTACCTATACTAAAATCTATCAGTACGGATATGAGTATTTCGATGGAATTTGATTATCAATCTTACTCCAGTACGTACGATAGGGAACAATATTATATGTTTGGTCCTATGCGCAATTTCAACGAACAAAGCGTAAGGCTCACAAATATTGCGGTAATTGATTGGGATGGGAAAGACAAAGGATTAAAACAATGTACTTTGTCATATAAAAGCAATACAAATGGCGCTAAAAATTATTACTTGGATTATCTAACCATATCGGGCGAAGGAAAATATTCAATGGATTATTGGAAATGGGACGATGCTGCATTTGTTTATCCTCCCAACGGAACTTTTAGCGTTGATTATTGGGGATATTATAACGGAAAAAATAATTTTTCAAATACCGGTCGCAATTTTCTTGACATATCAATTCAAAATTCCGATTTGAATGAAATTATATCATCAAATAATTATAGAACTCCCGATTCAAATTATGCAATATGCGGGATGTTGAGTAAAATAACATATCCAACAGGCGGACATTCAGCATTTGAATATGAGGCACATGATTATTCAAAAGCAGTAAAACGTCTTTCATTGAACAATTTTATGCCTGAACTAATAAATGAAATTAACATTTGCGGAGGCTTAAGAATAAAATCAATAAAAAATTATTTAAATAATACTACCGTTTCGGATTATAAAGAATTTGAATACAAAGATGGAAATATGAGTTCGGGAATATTATTGAACAATCCGCGATTGAGGGTAAATTATTCGGCAAGCCTTTATAATGGAAGTTTTACGGAAAACGGTGTAACTTTATGGTCATCCAATTTTGAAAATTTCAGTAAAACACATATTGAATACAGTAAAATTACGGAAAAATTGCCTGATGGAAGCCGCATAGAATATAACTATACCAACAGTCGAATGTCCGGATATATGGACACTGTAATATATAATTATGCAGCCGAAAAATCATTCTATACGGGACAGTATGTTTCATGGGCGGTGAGCAACAGTGAAAAAATACAAAATATAGTTGCACCTTCCGTATCGAAGCAATTTATCAGAGGCTTATTGACCAGAAAAGATGTTTTTAAGACAGATGCGGACACAATACCCTTATATTCTGAAATAAATACTTTCAACAATACTTATACCGATTCATTTACATACATTCCAGCCTATCTTATTCGCGTATTCGGATATGTTCCCGTATATCTTGGCGTTCATAATCTTTACACCGCAACACAGGTGCAATATTTTGATGGAGTAGAATTCAGTAAAACAAATACATATGCCTACAATTCCCGCGGACAGATAGCAAGTATAACAAATACCGACAGCAAAGCAAATACGTACATTACAGAATATAAATATGTGGCAGACACAACACATACTGCAGGAATATTTGCAGATATGATTTATTATAATCTGACAGGTTCTGCATATTTATTATCAGAGAAAACATACCGAATAAGCAACAGTGTTACAAAATTAATAGGAGGTAAGCAATACACATATATTCAACCCAATGACAATAATCCAAGTTTGGTGCGTACATCAAAAGTTTATTCTTATAATCCCAAAGTAACAGGTTGGGATATTGATATAAAAAATAATCTTTATGATAATTTTGGCAATTTAATTGAATGTGAGGATAGAAACGGAATAAAAACAAGTTATATCTGGGGATATAACGGACTGCATCTTGTTGCCGAATGTAACAACGTATCCATAGAACAGACAAAAAAAGTACCTTTTTGCGACAATATACAATTTAACCCGCTTTCAGATGGAATATATGAGCAGATACGCTCATACTTACCGAAAGGGCAGATAACAACTTTTAACTATGACGGTAACAAACTTACAAAAGTTACAGACCCATCAGGCAAAATTATTACTTACAGTTATGATAGCAACCAATACTACGTAACCGATAAAAAAATGAAAATAGTAAAAGATGGAAAAGGAAATACGTTAAAAGCTTATTATTACCATATATCTAATTGAAAAACATGACTTACATTAAATATTTATATTGATATGAAAACAAAAATACTTTTACTGATTTTGTGTATATTATTTACCTGTGTTGAAATTACAGGACAGACAGACACAACGCAATATAACATAACTCTTCCTACTGTTTCTTTCAAACAGTCTTTAACATATACTGCAAATGCTTATGGAATGCCTGTACGTGTTTCTACATTGATAGTTCATTTTTCATCGAGTCAACAACCGGATATAATACCGGAAGACGAGTTAAGATTTTTAAACAACTACATAGAACAGCACGGCTGGGGAGACATATTGCGAATATATCAAATAAAATACCTTATTAGAATAGATACAACCAATGCATCTAATAATTACAATGCTTTGATGCTTATAAATATTCTACACAATGACAGTGACAACTTCCGAAAGATTCTGATAACAGGCAATTTGGCAGGTAGCGATACTGTAATCGTTAATCAGTCAAACATTATGCCTGACAATTATCCTAACATGTCAGGAAACAGCCTGTTAACGCGAACATATACAAAAGCTAACAGCAGTTACTTTTTCGAAGATATTATGTATTATGATGCATTAGGGTATCCAGAGCAAAAAATTAACGTAACGGCATCTCCAAACAGGCAAAATATTGTTACGCCTGTAGTATTTGACAACATGAAACGTAATGTTAAAAACTTTTTGCCCTATGTTTCAACAATATCTGCGTTCTCAAATGATAACGATCCTTTAATTCATCAGCAAACATATTATGCAAACATATACGATACTGTAGAAGCCGCTTATGCATTCGTAAAAAAAGAATACGAACCATCGATATTGAACAGAGTTGTTAAAGAATATAATGTCGGTAGCGCATTTCAGGGTGGAAATGATAAATACAGGCTTTACAGTTATCAAACCAATTCGGCTAACGAAGTTTTTATGCTGGATATAAATGATGAAACTTCAGCATTAACAGTTTCAGGATATTATCAGCAGGGAGAATTATATAAAAACACAATAACAAACGAAGATAAATCGACAACAGTAATATTTACCGACAAAAACGAAAAAATAATATTGCAAAGAATAATAGACAGCGCTCTAAACAATGATACCTATTACGCCTATGACGAATACGGACAGCAACGCTGGGTGATAACTCCAGAAGGCGTAACAAGGCTAAACAACGGCGTTACATATCAGCCAAACAGCGCCTATGCAAGCTTATACTGCTACACATATAAATATGATGGACGCGGAAATATTGTTGAACGGCAAATGCCTGGTAAAGATGCCGAATACATGATTTACGACAAGGGCGGACGTTTAGTGATGATGCAGGATGGAAATATGAGGCAAAACAACACTTGGATATACAATGTATATGATGATTTTAACCGTCCCGTAGAGAAAAATATAGTACAAACGCAGAAAACGAAAGAAGAAATTCAAGCAATATTTTTTGACGAAAACTATAATAACGATTATGTTTCAATAGGAAATGCAAATAAAATTTTCAGTCCGTTTGCGCCAACCTTTAGCTCATCTGCTTATAACTATTCTCTTGAGAGGACGAGATATTACGGAGGCTTGTATTTTGGCAACAATATATCAACTTCAGCAACAAAATATTTACGGGGAAATGATGCAAATATGCCAACCATTCCTTCTCTTCCTCATCACGGACCAATTTATTCAATATGCGATTCAGCCAATGTTCTGCTGGATGACAACAACCATATAAAAAACGAATATTTCTACGGATATGATGAAGATAATATGCAGATGAAATATTACCGACTGCCCACTCAGAAGGCAATATCTGTGGCTCAATGTTTAATTGCAACATATCCGAACAGTTTTTTTGAAATAATGGACGAAGCTCCTATAATACATCAGGGTATCCCATGGGTAAATCCCCAAATACTTGCATTTGAACCTGTTGACAGTATATGCACCTCTTCCGATTTGGAAAAGCAAACATCAAAAGGACTGAAAGCATACGAAAAATTACGGATACTCGACAACGGCAATCGCTATGTAGAACGCGCCTTTTATTATGATTATTGGGGCAGAGTAATACAGACTGTAGAAAAAAACCATTTGGGTAGCATTAGCCGATACAGCGTAAAATACGACTTTGCAGGAAACATCATGACAACTCACGAGCAGCATCAAACGCAGGGCGTAATTGGAATAGGGAGCAATTCAAAAAAATTAACGGAATTTGTTTACGACCATCGCGGCCGGCTGAAAACCGAAAACACAACATTAAACGACAGCATAAGTACAACAGTAAGTTATACTTATACTGAACTGGGACAGCAGGCAAAAACAGTGTTCGGAAACAATATTGTAACAGAAATAAAAAAATATAACATTCAGGGATGGCTAACCGAACAGCAGGTAAATACATGGACTGGCGGATTTAGCACACAGCGTAGCCATATATTTAAAACGCAGTTGAAATATTATGATGCAGTGCGCGCAACGCCAAGTTACACCGGAAATATAACCGAATGGACATGGCAGCACCAAAACGACACTGCAAATACCTATACTTTTGCCTACGACAGACTGAACAGGCTTATTGACAATAAATATTACATGGGAACAAGTACAACTCCGCTTGACATATTTACGGAACAGGGCTTGGCTTACGACCGCAACGGAAACATTGCTCACATACAGCGATACGATGCCAACGGCGATTGCAATGAATGTGATATTCACTACATGTACTCGGGTAACAGACTTACAAGCTACCGAAGAGGAATGTTGATGAACATGATATCGCTGTACGGTTACGACAGTAACGGCAATATGAACAGAGATTTCAGAAAAAATCTGGACATAACATACAATCTGCTGAATTTACCTTATGAAATAGGACAAAATGATACCATACGCGCAGTATATACCTACATTGCCGATGGTACGAAAGTAGCTGTCAGAAGCGACAGCCTGACATACAGATTTGGATTTGATTATCTCGGAACCTGTGTGTATAAACGCGAAAACAACAATTTGACTGTTGAAAGTACAAATTTTGCCGGCGGGCGCATAAGTAAAACAAGCAACGGTTACGAAGCCAATTATTTCATTACCGACCATCTGGGAAGCGTACGCGTAATAGTTGGCGACAACGGCGAAATAAAAGAACAGAAAGATTATTACCCATTCGGCAAAGAACATGAAAATGCCAGCTTAATGAACTCTGCCAACCGCTATACATTCAGCGGAAAGGAACAGCAGACGGCAGGCGCGGTAAACTGGCTTGATTTTGGAGCGCGCATGTACGACAGCCAAACAGGACGCTGGCTCACACAGGATCCTTTGGCTGAAAACTTCTATTCCGTTTCGCAGTACGCTTATTGCGCCAACAATCCCGTAAGATATATCGACCCAAACGGTATGGCATGGCAAGAACCAGATGATGATGATGATGAGTGTGATGAGGAGGATGATGAGCATATGGATGCATCGGATGGCGGTGGCGGTAGTGGCGGCGGTAGCGGCGGTGGCAATAATGACGATGACGATGGCTACATTTTTGGAGGCACGCTGGAAGAATCTGTGTGTGTAGCAAGAAGACCTTTATCTAATGCACAAATCAGATACATGGTCTGGAACAATACGTATAT
>JAISNL010000131.1 GCA_031276235.1 Prevotellaceae bacterium
TCGCCAAACAACCGTGATAAACTGCTGTTGCTTTCGTTAAAACGTTTGATATATTTTATTCCTGTTTCTACCGTATGAATTTTGTGGACAGGTGTGGTATAATCTATCTGGAAAGTATGCTCATTGTTCGAGCCGTCGGAATTTTGCTTGTTATGGTCATCACCGAAATTTATGTTACCTGTTATCATATTGTCGGAACGCACATCGTTATAAGAAGAATTAAACAGGTAAGAAGCCGTCAGTAGCCTGTTTTTTACCGAAAATGAATGTTGGTAATCTACATTATCGGTCAAAAAAAATATTGGAAGTGTTAAAGAAAAGGCTTTGTAATTTTAATATTTATGATTTGAAGATTTAATAAGGCTGCAAGCCTTTTTCTGGATTAACTACGTTGAGCTCCGCTACGCTTCGGTTGCTTCACCCTACGGGTTTGCAATGATGAACAAGAAAAAACCTTATTTCTACCTTATTTATTTAACAAAACAACCTTAGTAGTATGAAGATTACAATACATACCCGCTAACCTTATTACCTTATTAATGATGATAAAAAAATAAATTTGGATTGCTTCGTCGCTAACGCTCCTCGCAATGACGATGCAAAAAGAAAAACAATGGACAATGGATTGCTTCGTCGCTGCGCTCCTCGCAAAGGACTGTTATTTATGTTTTTCTTTGTATTTTCTATATCGTTCTTCTGCCGCTTTAATGTTTTCAGAGGTAAATTCGGTATTTCCTGTTTTGGGTATAAGTAAAAGTATTTGATTTGCGCGTTTGGTAACATAAGCAGATGGTTTTGCAGGATTTCTTTTTCGGGGATTAGGGTAACAGGCTGTAATTAATGCCGATTGCCACTTGCTCAATTTTTTTGCCGAAATATGGAAATATGTTTGTGAAGCCGCTTCTGCTCCGTAAATTCCATCTCCCATTTCTATTACATTCAGATACACTTCCATTATGCGTTTTTTCGACCATAAATTTTCTATTAAAAAAGTGAAATAAACTTCCAAGCCTTTTCGCAGCCACGAACGTCCCTGCCAAAGAAATACATTTTTTGCCGTTTGCTGAGATATGGTGCTTGCTCCGCGTTGCCGCCTGCGTTTTCCCTGTCGGTATTCGCTGATTGCATCTTCAATTGCAACCAAGTCGAAGCCGCTGTGTCCAAGAAAATTATTGTCTTCCGAAGCGATTGCCGCCGCCACCATGTGCGGCGAAATATCTTCAATATTTTTCCACGTTTTGTTGATTGCCGCTCCATCTGCTGCACGCGACAGCATCAATGGCGTTACAGGCGGATTGATCCATCTGTATGCAAGCGTGAGCAGTATCGAAAATAAAAATAATATCAGAATTATTTTTACTGTTATTTTCAGAACTTTCTTTATTATATGCGATATCGAAAACAAGTACAAGGCTATTTTATTTTTTCATCAAATCGGCAAAATATTTGTAGAATAATGTTACAACTTCAATTCCTTTAAGAAAATTATTTATCGGGAAATTTTCGTTGGGAGAATGAATTGCATCGCTCGAAAGCCCAAATCCCATCATGATTGATTTTATTCCGAGAATCTGTTCAAATGTAGAAATAACCGAAATGCTTCCGCCGCTGCGTACGGGAACTGGTTTTTTACCGTAAACATCCTGTAATGCTTTGCTTGCTGCTTGGTATCCGGGCGAATCGGCAGATGCAACGTAGCCTTGTCCTCCGTGAAGGTTTTTTACTTTCACCTTCACGCATTGCGGAGCGATGCTTTTGAAATGGTTTTCAAACAGTTCTGCAATTTGCTGATGATTCTGGTTGGGAACGAGCCTCATCGAAATTTTGGCATGTGCCGTAGAGGGAATCACTGTTTTGGCGCCTTCGCCTGCATATCCGCCCCAAATGCCGCAAACATCCAGCGTTGGACGGATTCCTGTGCGTTCAATGGTTGTATATCCTTCTTCGCCGCAAATGTCTGGAATATCAAGCGCTTTTTTATACTCTTTCAAGTTGAAAGGCGCTTTGTTAAGTTCTTTACGCTCGTCGGGGGTAAGTTTAATAACGTTTTTGTAGAATCCTTTAATTTTTATACGCCCTTTTGCATCTGTAAGCGAAGCTATCATCTTAGCCAAAACGTTGATAGGATTTGCAACTGCGCCGCCATACAGTCCCGAATGTAAATCGCGATTTGCACTTCGTACTTCAACTTCGAGATAAGATAATCCGCGCAATCCGCATGTGATTGAAGGTGTATTTTCGTCAATCATCGATGTGTCGGACAGTATTATCACGTCGGCTTCCAGCAGTTTTTTGTTATTTTCGCACCATTTGGCAAGATTTGGAGAACTTAATTCTTCTTCGCCTTCAATCAGAAATTTAACATTGCATGGAAGAGTTTTTGTTTTTACTAAAAACTCAAATGCTTTGGCATGAATAAACGACTGACCTTTATCGTCATCTGCTCCGCGTGCATAAATTTTCCCATCTCTAATTTCAGGTTCAAAAGGTTGTGATTTCCACTCGTTAACAGGATCAACAGGCATAACGTCATAGTGTCCGTAAACTAAAACTACAGGTAATTTTTTGTTGATGATTTTTTCTCCGTAAACAACGGGATTTCCATCTGTTTGCATTATTTCAGCTTTATCGACTCCTGCCGCAATCAGATTTTTTTCCCAGCATTTTGCACATTTAAGCATATAATCTTTATGTTCTGCCGATGAACTTATTGACGGAATACGAATCAAATCGAACAATTCATTCAGAAAACGAGTTTCATTTTTTTTGATATATGTTTTAATATTTTCCATTGTGTATATTTTTTAATTATAAATAAAAGTTTGCGTAAAGGTATATATTTTTTAAATAATTGACAATTTTCAATAAAAGTAAGTAAAATATTCTCACAAACATTTTTCGGAATCTAAAAAAAATACGACATTTGCAGCCCGAAAATTATGAATATTTTAAATCATATATATTAAAAATAAGATGAAAGTAGCAATAGTTGGCGCAACCGGACTGGTTGGAACAAAGATGATTGAAGTTCTCGAAGAACGAAATTTTCCTGTAAGCGAGTTAATTCCCGCAGCATCCGAAAAATCAACAGGTAAAATAATAAAATTCAACAACAAAGAATATAAGGTTTGCAGACTTGCCGATGCGGTGGAGCAACGACCCGAGCTGGCAATATTTTCGGCGGGCAGAGAGGTATCGAAGGAATGGGCGCCGCAATTTGCTCAAACAGGATGCAGAGTTGTGGACAATTCATCGTACTGGCGCATGGATGTTACAAAAAAACTGATTATACCCGAAATAAATTCGGATTCCTTAACTGCTAACGATTATATAATTGCAAATCCTAACTGCTCAACAATACAATTGCTGCTTGTAGCCGCTCCTTTGCACAAAGCATATATTATAAAACGCATTGTGGTTTCAACTTACCAGTCGGTAACAGGCACAGGCTACAAAGCCATAGAGCAAATGCAAACCGAACGCAATGGAGCGAAATGGGGCGAATACGAAGCCGTTTATCCTTATCCTATTGACCTTAACATTTTGCCGCACATCGATTCATTTACCGATAACGGATATACTAAAGAAGAAATGAAAATGGTGAACGAAACGCATAAAATTCTTTGCAACTCTATTGCCGTGTCGCCTACAACCGTCAGAGTACCTGTAACAGGCGGACATTCCGAATCGGTGAATATTGAATTTGAAAAAGATTTTGATTTACGGCAACTGGTGAATATCCTTGAAAACACAAAAGGCGTAACAGTAAAAGATGATATTAAAAACAACATATATCCGATGCCTTTAGATTCGTTTGGTAAAGACGATGTTTTTGCAGGACGTATAAGGCGCGATATTTCGATACGTTCAGGAGTAAATCTATGGATAGTTGCCGATAATTTGCGCAAAGGCGCTGCTACAAATGCCATACAAATTGCCGAAAAAATGCTTGAAAAAGGATTTTTTTAGAAATAAAAAGAAATATCTGTCTTTTTATAATTAGTTGTTAATATGCTGAATAAATAAAAAACTGCAAAAAATATTTTTTAAAATTAATATATTTGTGTATTGTATTTAAAAAAGTGTATAACTTTGAGGCTTATTTATGCAATAAAAACACAAATAACGTTATTCGTTGCCTGTGAAAATTGAGCATCGCAAAATAAAAAATATGGCAACGATAAACGTAATAATTTATAAGTGAAATCAAAAATAACTATAGCAATAAATAACAAAAACAATTAATAATTAAATAAATACAGATATGAAAAAAATCTTTTTATCATTAATTTTGTCGCTGTTTGTTTTAAGTATGCAAGCGCAAGACATCAATTTGCTTCAGCCTGTAAAAACGGGAGGAAAACCTTTTTTTGAAGCAGTGAACGCACGTCGTTCCGACCGTACATTTTTTAAACGCGAAATGCCGTTACAAACTTTATCTAATTTGCTCTGGGTTGCAAACGGTTTTAATCGCCCCGACAAACGTACCGTGCCAACAGGCTCAAACAAGCAGGAAATGGAACTGTACGTTGTATGCGATACGGCAATTTATTTTTACGATGCAAAACAACACGCATTGAAATTTGTTGCTTACGGTGATTTCAAAATTGCCTTGGGGCAACCGCACATCAGCAACCATGCGGCAGTAACAATTGCTATGGTTGCAGATTTGGATAAAGCATCAATCGAAAGTGCGCGAATTTCTGCCGGATATATTTCGCAAAATATTTATCTGTTTGCCGCTTCCGAAGGACTGGGAACGGTGGCACGCGGCTCTTTCAAACAGGATGATCTTCCAAAGGCATTGCAGCTCAAAAGCAATCAATCGGTTATATTGGTGCAACCTGTAGGATATTTAAAATAGATCACTTTTCTATAAAAAGTATGCTGAAGTGGAAGTTTCTTAACAACTTGCACGTTATTTATCAATAATAAACTGCAAATGAAAATTAAAGAATAAAGGGCAGTGTCATACAGTGTGTGACATTGCCCAATTTTTTTAAAGATTATTTTGTGCTGTTTATCGCTTGCGACCACGCTGTTTTATCGTATTCGCTGTTTAGATACGGAAATTGAGACTGTTTGATATATGTTGTGATTCCGCAATGATTATTTATGATAAATGAATAAGGATAGCCTGTCATAAATTTAGGAGTCGCAGCTTGGTATTCTATTATTTGCGAAATGATATTTTGATAATTTGTCAGTTGCTGCGGATTTGCCATTGTTTGAATATAATCCGAAAGGTCGAAAAAAAGATGATATTTATTGCGGTTGAAATGCTGTATGTTGTCGATATTTATATTTGCTTCGCTGTCATAAATTTCGCCGGCAATATTAGCCAAATCTTCCATTTTATCTGTGTTAATGAGCGAAACTGTTGCTGAACGCGCTGTGCTTGACAGCCCATTTCTGTAATCAAAATAAGCGCACGCAAAATTTTGAAGAAGAGGAACAGATGCAAACAAATCTGAAAGATGCTCAGGATATATTTCCACAAAACCGTTTGACAATATTTCTGCCGCAGATGAAATTATGTATCTGGTTTTATTTCGCAATTCATAAGCAACTTCTATGCCTGACATATAACACATCTCAAAAATTATAAATTCAAATTTATCGCCATTTTGCATGGATGGAATGGCGGCGGAGAAATCGGAAAGTGTCATTTCATTGCCATTATCATCAAAAATATTTTGAACTGCAGACTGATCAACATTTGTATAATTTGCAGTTGCAAAACGTTGTGGATTATTTAAAGCGCCTTGGGGCAACCAACCGTTTGCGTGAGAAAAACAGATTAATCCGTAACTTTTTGCAGGGAAATCTGTCATGATTGTTTTCAAAATCTCGGCAAAATTAGCCGCCGATGCTGAATTTTGTTCTACATATTGCTTCAGCAAAATGATATTGTCAGAAGTAATTTCTATCAGTTTGGGCATTTTGTCGTTATAGTCGGCATAAACTATGAGGTGATTTTCGGTTTGTCCCATGTTTTGCATGCCTTGCTGCAAAACGGTTATTTTTTCATTGATTTCGGACGAAAGATCATTATCTCCGCAAAGATAGCCAATAATGGTACGTTGTGGAAGTTCAGGTTCAGGTACGGGAGCAGGATGCATATTTTCTTTTGAACACGAAGCAAAAAATAAAATAATAAAACAAATCATTGTGAGATGTTGAACATGAAACCGATTAATCATATTTTCATAATTTACGAATTAATGTGCAAAGTAACATGTTTTTATTAACATTTACAAATTTTTATGCATATATCAGGGCAAACACATTTAAATTATAATATATTGATAATCAAATATTGTTTTTTGATATTTAATAAAAAAACTCAAAAATTCAATCCTTAAAACGCATGGAAATCAGATGAATAAAATTTTAAATGAATTTGCCCTGCTCGCCTCCCCTGCACCTCAAAATGACTTGTCCTGAATTTTCTTTTTCGGTTTTTTTGCATGAAAAAATTTTTTTTTCAGACATTTTTTCATGCCGCGAATTTTTTTACTCTATTTTTACTCCGTTTTCGCCTAAAAAATCCGTTTTTTACAGATATTTTTCTTTTAATGTTTTGTTTAACAGATAAATATAAAAACTTTGGAGTTTTTGCCGTTTTTTTATTCTTTAGGCTTTATTTGTTAAATTATAAATTATTGTTTAACAGATAAATATAATTTTATAAAAATATCAAAACTGTTAAAACGGCATTTTTTATTCTAAAGTTTAGAAATGGATTTTTTCAGAGTCCCGACCTTTGCAAAAAATTTAATTTGTAAAATTATCAATATGGAAGTTATCACTATTGAATCACAGGTATTCAAGGATTTAACGGCAAAAATTAATACCATTGCCCAATTTGTTGCGGCTTTGCAAAGTAAGGTTGACGACGAACCTGCCGATGGCTGGGTTGACAGTTATGAAGTTTGTACTTTTCTGAAAATCAGCAATAAAACTTTGCAGCGACTGCGTGCTGCCAACGCGGTTGCATATTCCAGAATACGCGGAAAAAATTTCTACAAAATCAGTGAAATTCAGCGTTTGCTGACCGCGAATATTATCCGCCGTAGCGACGAACATTTACAGTATCTAATTAAAAATCACCAACTTCATGTTGAACAAAGACGAAATATTAAAACGGACAAATAACGGATTGGATGTTTTCAGGCATTATGTTTCTGGGCAGTGGCGCGTTGGGCGTAACTTCCTAAATCCTCTTTATGAAGACCATAAAGCCTCATGCAATATTTATTACGACCGCCGAAGCCAAACCTACAAAATGAAAGATTTCGGCAATGATGTTTACAGCGGCGACTGTTTCGATATTGTCGGTAAAATCAATGGATTAGACTGTAACAATACTAAAGATTTTGTAGAAATTCTGAAAACAGTAAACAGAGATTTGTCGCTGTTTATTGACGAAAATGAACAGTCATTTTCCATATCTGCAATTCCTGCAAAATCGGAAAAACGACCCGAAATTTTCCCTGATATTAGCCCGAAAAGGACAAAACCGTATTCCATTATACAACAAAATTTTTCGGTAAAAGAAAGGGATTTTTGGATGCAATACGGCATTGCGCCGGAAATATTGAAAACATATAAAGTTTTGTCTTTGAGGGAGTTTAAGAGTGAAAATAATGAAGGTAAGCCTTTTACGCTTTATTCAACAGATAATGAATTCATGTTTGCTTATTTGAGCAAACGGCACATTAAAATATACCGTCCTTTTTCGGAAATTCGCTTTCTGTACGGCGGTCTTTTGCCCGACAATTACTGTTTTGGCTTGGAACAGTTGCCTGCCAAAGGCGATACTCTATTCGTTACAGGTGGCGAAAAAGATGTGCTTTCGCTTGTTTCACACGGCTTTAATGCAATATGTTTCAATTCAGAAACGTGCAATATTCCTCAAAGCATTATTAAAAAATTATCATATCGTTTTAAGCATATAATTCTGCTTTACGATACAGATAAAACAGGTTTGGACGCTTCGTTGAAACATGTTCGGCAACTCGAAAATTTGAGCGTAAAGCGGCTTGTTTTACCTCTTTCGGGAACGAAACAGGAAAAGGATATTTCCGATTTTTTTCAGAGTTGGAATATTTTTATTGATTATAATTAGTTTATTATTAATTGATTAATTTTTACATGGTAATATAATAGGTAATAAAATATTTGCCAAAAACAAGGTATAAAATATCTAAATAAAATATTTGAACCTCAAAAATTATTA
>JAISNL010000159.1 GCA_031276235.1 Prevotellaceae bacterium
CACAAATGAGCAAAAATGCCGTCTTCTGCATGATTTTTTGTTTAAACAGCAGCAAATTTGCGCTGTTAAAACAGAAAATTGAACTGATTTAGAAGAAATTTGCTCAAAATTAGAGAAAATTTGGACTAATTTAGAGGAAAATTGGACTAATTTAGAGGAAAATTGCTCAAAATTAGAGAAAATTTGGACTAAATTAGAGAAAATTTGCTCAAAATTAGAGGAAATTTAGACTAAAATAGAGGAATTTGCACTAAATTAGTAAAAAATTGGACTAAATTAGAGGAAATAGTGCTAATTTAGAGGAAAAAAGATATTCGAAATCAGTATAAAATGCAAAGAAACGCCCACATACTCACAATACCTGCCTTTGCAGTCAATACATTTGCGGCAAGCGCAGGTATTGCCTTTGGGCGCATAAGCAAAACTAACAATAACACTGCAAAAGTGGCATATAAATACAACTAACATGAGCGGTAAACAGTTCTAATGATTTATGACATGACCATAATTTGAATAATTTTCTGCCTTTTTGTCATTATTTTATTTTGGCAGGAATTTTGTTTAATATTCAATGTTAAATTTTAAAATATGAAAAGCAAAAACAGTAAAAGCAAAGTAAATAAAGACACTACAAATAAAAATATTGAAAATCAAAATATGGAAATTGAAAATTCAACAGAAACTGCAAACGAAATACAGGCAGAAGAAGTTACTTTCGAGGAAAAATTGGCAGAAGCGAATGAAAAATATTTGCGCCTGTCAGCCGAATTTGATAATTACCGTAAACGTACGGCACGCGAAAAACTTGAAATATTGCGCAATGGCGGCGAAGAAATTATAAAAGGTTTGCTTCCTGTTATTGACGATTTCGACAGATGTATTGCTTCCTTGGAAACCGCAGTTGACATTGAAGCAATAAAAGAAGGCATTGCATTAATACAAAATAAACTGTTGGGATTCCTCAAATCGCAGGGATTAACCGAAATTAATACAACAGATTGCGAATTAGATACAAATGTACACGACGCCGTTACAAAATTTCCCGTATCGGACGAATCAAAAAAAGGAAAAATAATAGACATTGCTCAAAAGGGTTATAAGTTGAACGACAAAGTAATTCGTTTTGCTAAAGTAATTGTAGGAGAATAAAAATCATGGCAAAACGCGATTATTACGAAGTGCTTGGCGTACAAAAAAACGCAACAGACGAAGAAATAAAAAAAGCCTATCGACAAAAGGCTATTCAATATCATCCCGATAAAAATCAGGGAAATAAGGAAGCCGAAGAAAAATTTAAAGAAGCCGCCGAAGCATACGATACGCTTAGCGATGCAAACAAACGCGCCCGTTACGACAGATTCGGACACGCAGGAGTTGAAAACGGAGCTGGCAACGGCGGTTTTAATATGGATGTTGAAGATATTCTTTCCCGTTTCGGCAATATTTTCGGAGGAGGCTTCGGAAGCGCATTCAGTTCTATTTTTGGCGAAGAAAACGATTATTCACAACAATATTCAAATCGTGGCGGCGATATCAGAATTCGTATTAAACTTACGCTCGACGAAACTGTAAAAGGAGTTGAGAAAAAAATAAAAATAAATAAACTTGTTGCCTGCAGCCATTGCAACGGCAGCGGAGCAAAAGATGGAAAATACAATGTTTGTTCAGCGTGCAAAGGATCGGGGAAAACAGTCAGAATAGCCAGAACAATGTTCGGACAAATGCAGCAAGTTTCAATATGCCCCGTCTGTCAAGGACAGGGAAAAACAATTGCAACTCCTTGTGGGCATTGTCGGGGCGAAGGAACAGTTAAACAGGAAACAGAAATAAGTTTCAAAGTTCCTGCCGGCATTGGCGAAGGAATGCAACTTACAGTATCAGGAAAAGGTAATGCAGCGCGGCGCGGCGGAATAAACGGCGATTTGCTCGTTCTGATTGAAGAAATTCCGGATAAAGACCTCATACGCGATGGTAACGATTTGTTATATACGCTATTTATAACAGTTCCACAAGCCGCTCTCGGCTGTACTGCCGAAATTCCAACCGTTGATGGAAAAGCAAAAATTAAAATAGCCCCGGGAACGCAATCAGGAAAAATACTGCGTTTGAAAGGCAAAGGCATTCCTGATGTAAACAGATACGGCATTGGAGATTTGCTTGTATATGTAAGCGTGTGGATTCCAAAAAAATTGAGCAAAGACGAAGAAAAAATTCTCAAAAAACTTGATGAATCCGAAAATTTCAAGCCAAATCCAAGTAGCGAAGACAAAAGCATATTTGAACAAGCTCGAAATATGAATTGATTAATATTGTCATTATAAACATTCAATCATTCTGTAAAACGGCAGCGTTCTATATATTTGGATGGAAAATTTTCAGAAATAATATAAATCATTAATTTAGCAAAAAATTTAATATGATTATAGCAGAAAACATAAAAGATTTATCGCAACGCATTGATGCGTTGAGGAGGCATCTTTGACATCGACAGCAAGCAAATACAATTTGAAGAAGAGCAACAAAAAACTCAAGAACCTGATTTTTGGGATAATCCCAAAGAAGCAGAAATTCAATTAAAAAAAGTTGCAGCCATTAAATCGTGGCTGTCGGGTTTTGAACAGGCAAACCGCAACTTTGATGACTTGCAGGTTTTGTTTGATTTTGCAAAATCAGGCGAAGCAACCGAAGCCGATGTTGACGAACAATATCATACAACTTTGAATTCAATTGAAAAACTTGAATTGCACAACATGCTGCGCAACGATGAAGATAAACTCGGCGCTGTGCTTAAAATAAATTCAGGCGCAGGAGGAACTGAAAGTCAGGATTGGGCGGAAATGTTAATGCGCATGTATTTGAGATGGTGCGAAGCCAAAGGCTATAAAGCCCAAATTACAAATATTCTCGATGGAGACGATGCGGGAATAAAATCTGTAACAATGCAAATAGAAGGCGATTTTGCTTACGGATATTTGAAAAGCGAAAATGGCGTGCATCGCCTTGTACGCGTATCGCCGTTCAATGCGCAGGGAAAACGAATGACATCCTTTTCGTCAGTATTTGTGTCTCCGCTTGTTGACGACAGCATTGAAGTTGTGATTAATCAGGCAGATATTTCGTGGGATACGTTTCGCTCCAGCGGCGCCGGCGGGCAAAATGTGAATAAAGTTGAAACAGGAGTCAGACTTCGTTATAATTATCACGACCCAGATACAGGCGAAGTGCGCGAAATTTTGATTGAAAATACCGAAAGCCGTTCACAGCTCGGAAACCGCGAAAACGCAATGCGGCTTCTGAAATCGCAACTTTACGATATAGAACTGCAAAAACGAAATGCCGAACAGGCAAAACTTGAAGCGGGAAAGAAAAAAATAGAATGGGGATCGCAAATCCGCAGCTATGTTTTTGACGACCGCCGCGTAAAAGATCATCGTACCAATTACCAAACATCAGATGTACAAGGCGTAATGGATGGCGATTTGGACGAATTTATAAAGGCTTATCTGATGGAATTTGGAGGAGAAAAATAATTTTGGCAATATGCGCAAAACAAACAATCCAAACATTTTTAGATTTTTTTTACCAAACGTAATGAGGCTTTTCTATAAAGCCTCATTATATTTTTAATCTTTACATATTAGATTCATTATTTCGCTTCGGCAGTTTTTCCCCGATTCGTTCAAATGGCTGGAACAGTATTTTACTCTGTTCCAACCAATGAACATGAACCGTTGCTGTCTCTCTTCACATTTTTATGTTTCCTTCTTTCCGTCGGTACTCTGTCCTATTTTTTAGTTTTTTTGGCAGATTTTTTTACTGCGGACATGAAAACCTTTGCGGGTTTGAAAGCAGGAACAAAATGTTCCGGAATAATGAGCGGAGTATTCTTGGAAATGTTACGGGCTGTTTTTTGAGCTCTTTTTTTCACAATAAAACTTCCAAATTCACGAAGATACACGTTGTCATTCCTCGCTAACGAAGATTTCACCGATGCCATGAATGTTTCTACAGTTTTTAGAACTGTCGCTCTCTCTATTCCTGTTGCATGAGAGATTGTGTTTACAATATCAGCTTTTGTCATGATGATAAAAATTTATAATTTTAACTGTCCCTACTCTTTTAAGGCTTTTCGGGTTACGCCGTTTTGTTTGTTTATGTTTTTTAATCATTAAATCTTAAAATTTTCAAACCGTTAAACCATCGGTCAAAAAGGGTTAGGTCTCAGCGGATTGCCTTTTTCTGATAATACATATTTTATTGTCATAATAAATAATTTTGAGAGTTAAAGAATATATTTTGCTGTTTATTTGATACAAACGTAAGGCTGCTTTTTTGGTACAGAAAAGGCAAGGAAGAAGAAAAACATCTGCCCATCCGCAACAAAAATTGACAAATTGCAGCAATTTGAGTTTGAAAGATGCATGTTATTAAAAAAAGATTTTCTATATTTCGCGCGCAATACATTATTAATAATTGGTTGATGTTGTGTGTGTGTGTGTGTGTGTGTGTGTGTGTGTGTGTGTGTGTGTGTGTGTGTGTGTGTGTGTGTGTGTGTGTGTGTGTGTGTGTGTTAGAAAAATAAAAGATAACGCCAAATATATAGATGTAT
>JAISNL010000171.1 GCA_031276235.1 Prevotellaceae bacterium
TTCTTTTTTTCCTGTTCGGGTTCAATATTTTCTGTTTCTGGTTTGGCTTCAATATTCTTTTTTTCCTGTTCAGGTTCAATATTTTCTGTTTCTGGTTTGACTTCAATATTTTTTGTTTCCTGTTCAGGTTCTATAATTTCGGGTTCTCCGGTTTGTAAAAAAACATCTTTAAATGCTTCACTCATACCTATATATTCAAATGTTTCTTCTTGCGATACATTTTTATAATCTAATCTGTCATGAGAACTCCATGTATGTATTTTTTTGTTAATCGGATTTATTATATCAATTTTGGTCAGTATGATTTGAGGTTTTCCCGTTTCTATATTTCTGGCAACAGTAAAAACAGGTTCGGAAAATTTCACTCGAGACCAGTTATACCTGAGCGCACGTGCATCTTCTTTTTCTACCTTTAATACCAATTTTCCAAAAGCATGTATGGATATTAAGAATGTATTGTTAACCTCGTCGTAGTCGCTAATATCCGACAGAGTAAATTCCATCGCAAACAATGATGATTCTACAAAATCTTCAATAGCCTTATCAAACAAAGTTATTATTTCCACTCCTATATCGGCATGTTGAGATGTTTGTATTTTAGATTTTATATATTCGTTCACATATTCAAATGGCGACAGTAATCTAATAAAGCCCCATTTACCGTTTTGATTTACGCAAGCCATACTGTCCGCAAATTCTTTTGCTCCAATAAATTGAGGCGGAATTACCCAGTTTTTATTTTTATCAATGAATCCGTATTTTCCATTTCTAACGGATGGAAATGCCGCGCTGTTATTTTCAGGTCGCGGAGTTAATTTTTTTGATTTGTGTTTTATGGGAAGCACTGGAGTATTATGTCCGTTTCTGTTTATATAATAATCTTCATCTTTTTCGAATCTTTCTACTCGGGCAATGTCTTCACGAAAATTATATGCATCATGATATACTGGAGAAATCACTATTTCGCCTGTACGGTTTATGTAGCCCCATTTGCCATCTTTTTTTACGGCTGCCATACCATCCGAAAAATTTTTGACTCCATCAAATTCTGGTTGAATAACAATAGCGCCGATTTTATCAATGAATCCCCATTTACCATCTTTTTTGATAGCGGCAAGCCCTTCATAAAACGAACCTGCAACCTCAAATTGTGCTTTTATAACCCATTTCCAAGTTGGAAACAAGTCTTTGGTCTGAGATTTCCCAACTGTAAACATAAATAAACCCGCGATTATACAAACCGCTAATTTCAATTGTTTCATATCTTTGATTTTTTATTAATCTCTATTATAAAATATTATCAATAGGATGCAATATTAATAATAATTGTCAACAGACACAAATATATTCACAAATTTTAAATACTAACCAAAACATATATGATTGTTTTTTATTAGCATGTAAATTATTTATATATAATACAATAACAGTCAAAATATTTGGAAAATAATACATGATTTTGTATCTTTATAACTCAAAAAACAGGTAAAAATAAATCAAAAAACACAGAAGAAATTGTCAAAAAAAACAAGAATTTATTCGTTCAATTTTTCCCAAAAAGTTTTCTTTCTCAATGCCGCCCAAGTTTGATTGGTAAGGAGCAACTAAAGAAAATCAATAAATTTACCGCCTGCCATTTCGTTTTTACGAAGGATATAATTTTTAATATTTTCAGCGGTAAAATTCAATTTTATTTCTTGATTCCGCAATATATTCTCTGTATTGCGCAATCAAACGCTCCAAATTTAGCGAATAAAATGATTTTCGGAACTTCAAATCTTTTGTTAAGTCTTTATCTTTTACATATATTTGAGTAGGAATATACACTCTTTTCGACTTGTGAATTATTTCGATAGATACTTTATAAGTTCCATCTTTCTTTTTGTGTTTAATGTATGGTAGTTGCCATGTTATTTTTCTTACTGCATATTTATTGCTCAAAGGTACAAAAACAAAATAGCAAAAAAACTAATAAAATGAGTTCCTGCAAAACCTCTTATTAGTCATTAAATCACTGTATTTTAGATAGTCGGGGTACTCCGACTCGAACGGAGGACTTCCTGCTCCCAAAGCAGGTGCGCTAGCCAACTGCGCCACACCCCGAAAATTTTCAAAATAGACTGCAAAAGTACAGCAAAATTTCAAATTATCCAAATATTTTTTCCAAACATACGAATTTTGTCGTTTAATTACTATTTTTGCAGGCAAATTTTTATTATATGGCAAATGATCGAACTCGCAGAAAATTTTATTTCGGAGCATTGTCGCTCACGGCAATATTGCTTTTTCTGCTTGATATTGTGTTAGGTTCGATTTCTATTTCCATCGAAGAAATTTTTAATGTACTTTTTGCAGACGATAAAGTTGAGCCGCACATTTCCAATATTATAATTAATTTTCGATTGCCTCGCGCATGTGCAGCGTTACTTGTGGGAGTGGCTTTATCGGTGAGCGGTTTACAAATGCAAACCATATTTCGCAATCCGCTTGCAGATCCGTATATTCTTGGAGTCAGTTCGGGAGCAAGTTTGGGAGTAGCGTTGTTTTTGCTTGGTTCGTCCGTGTTTACTGTAATATTGCCGACTCTTGTTTCAAATTTTTGCATAGCATCTGCAGCATTTATTGGCGCAGCATTGACTCTGTTTTTGATATTGTTGGTTTCAGTACGTATTCGCGACATAATGACGGTTTTGATATTCGGTATAATGTTTTCGGGGGCAACAACTGCCATTGTGGGGCTGCTGCAGTACATGAGCAGCGAATCGGCTCTAAAAACGTTTGTAGTATGGACGCTCGGAAATCTCGGCAATTCTACATTTGATGAAATCAAAATAATGTTTGCAGTAACTTTAATCGGATTGACAACAGTAATTTTTTCTATCAAAAAACTCAATGTCTTGCTGCTTGGAGATGTTTATGCCCAAACGGTAGGCGTAAATGTGAAACGTGCGCGAATCCTAATTTTTGCAAGTACAAGTTTGCTTACCGGTCAAGTTGTGGCTTTTTGCGGGCCCATAGGTTTTATAGGAATAGCCGTTCCTCATATAGCAAGGATGTTTTTTCGCAGAGCCGACCATCGCATATTGATTCCGGCGTGCATACTGATAGGGGCAAATATTATGCTGTTTTGCGATATCGTTTCGCAACTTCCGGGCTACGGCATGATTCTTCCCATAAATATTGTTGTTGCTTTTGTTGGCATCCCCGTAATAATACGGATAATTTTATCAAATAAAAAAATTGTCAGTTAATGAATCCATATACTGTGAAAATAGAAAATCTTTCGCTTGGATACGGAAATGCCAAAAATGTAAAACATAAGATATTTCCTGCGTTTTCGGTTACAGCCGACAATGCGCAATTTACAGCTCTTGTCGGTCGCAATGGAGTTGGAAAATCCACACTTTTGCGGACTCTCGCAGGATTGCAAAATATTTTTTCGGGTAATATTTATATAAATGGAAAATCTACACTAACGCTATCGCGTAAAAATTACGCAGATTTAATAAGTTTTGTGTCAACCGAAATGATTAGAGTTATGCATCTTAAAGTTTTTGATTTGGTTGCAATGGGACGATATACATACACAAATTTATTCGGAAATTTAAGCACAAATGATGAAAAAATTATTGTCGATTCCCTGAAAATGGTCGGAATGAGCGATTTTATTTGGAGAAATGTTTCGGAATTGAGCGATGGAGAACGACAACGCATAATGATAGCACGAGCGCTTGTGCAAGATACTCCGATAATGATTCTCGACGAACCTACGGCATTTTTGGATATCCCAAATAAATATGAAATAATACTGTTACTGAAAAATTTAACTCGGCAAAAATCCAAAACAATAATATTTTCTACTCACGACCTGAATATTGCATTGCAGCTTGCCGACAAAATATGGCTAATGGCAAATCGAAAAATGCACGAAGGAACTCCTTCACAACTTATACGCACAAAGGCTTTTGATGAAATGTTTGCCGATACTGTTTTGAAAATGGAAAATGGAGAAGTAAAGTTTAAATAGTCGTAACTTGTCAACCAATTCAGTCAATATTAAGATATGAAACTGCAAAAAATATTTTTTTTGGGGAGATTATCTTAAAATTGAAAAAAATATTTCAAAATCAATTCAATAGAAAAAAATCAAAGGTTTTTTATCCTAATTTGTTATTTGAATGTTTTCTGAAAGTGTTACTTTATTAAGTATCCAATCCGAAATTTCGCGCATGGCGACAGGAGAAAAAGTTTGTTTAATCGTTGCATATTCTGCAGGCGATCCTGTGTTACATTTTTGAAAAAGATGATTTAATCCGTCCAATTCTTTTATCGTAAAGTCTTTGTTTCCTCCTTTTTCTAACGCCTTTTTTATTCCATCCAAATTTTCTTTTGACGTAACTTGTAAATCTTTATTTCCGTTCAATGCCAGCACAGGACATTTCACCTTTTCCAGCGCTGCCGCAGGATTGTAACGCAAAAAATATACTATCCACGGATTGTTTATTTCTTTCAGCGCTTTTGAAATAATTTCTTCGTCGGTAGCGCCGCCTTTCTGTTCAGGCGGGAGTTTCGACAAATACGTTTTAATATATTCAGTCGCTTTTTCTGCCCTTTCCTCGCTGTTGTCGATGTTGCATGCAATTTCGTACAGTTGCTTATTGACAGCGGTTGACTGCTCGATGATGCTGTCGCTTGTTCCCATTGCTTTTGATATAAGCGCTGTTTGCATTAGCAGCAAATCTTTGAGTTGAATGCCCGGACCTGCAAGCAAAACAATAAATGCAATGTTATTCGATTTAGCGGCAAGCATTGGAGCAATAATTCCGCCTTCGCTGTGTCCGATTAATCCTGTTTTGGTTTTGTCGATTTCGCTGCGCGAGAAAAGATAATTTACAGCGGCTTCCACATCATCTGCAAAATTTTCGGTAGTTACATCCTGCCTGCCGCCTTCAGATTCTCCAAAGCCTCTGTCATCGAAACGCAATACTGCAATGCCATTACGTGTAAGATGGTCGGCTAAAACAAGAAACGGTTTATGTCCCATTATTTCTTCGTCACGGTTTTGTGCGCCGCTCCCCGAAATCAATATTGCTGCAGGAAAAACGCCTTCCTTATATGGCAGGGTCAAAGTTCCTGCAAGTGTAAAGTTTTCTTTTTCGTTGATAAATTTAACATCTTCCGAATAATATGTTTCGGGTTTTATTTCTTTTTCTTGATAGGCAAATTCAAGTTCATTCTGATCTGTTTTGTTGCTCCTGCAGGCAAATAAACTCAATGCAAGTAATGCAAATAATATTTTTTTCATACTGTATAATAATTTAAAATTCAGATGCAAAGTTAATATAATTTCTTGATGCATTTATGAATTTAATATGATATTTTGAACAAAAAAGAAACTGTCTCTTTTGAAACAGTTTCTTCCGTATGAATACTGATTTTATTCCCCATTTATGGAATTAGATTTACAATTTTTTCAAATGTTATATCATTTTTTGCTTTTGCTTTTAACGTTGCGTCTTTTGCAAATGCATCCGAAAGATAGTTTGTGATATTGCTTGTATTTCCTTCTTTTGCTGCAATTACGGCTTTAAGGTAAGATGCTTTTCCTGTTGTATCTTTTACTTTTTCCAAAACGCTTTTTGCTCCGCTTAAATTGTTGTTCAAATATTTTGCCAACGCTTCATTAAATGAGTTTGTGCCTTCGAGCGTAGTTGCTGCCGATTTATAATCTCCATTGATTATGGATATGGCGGCAAGATTTTGTTTTGCTGATGTTGAATTTGCCTGTGCAAACGATTTTGCGGCTTCTCCTGTATTTCCGTTGCGCAGATAAACAACGCCGAGGTTATTATGAAGTTCACTGCTTTTTGCGCTTACTGATTCCAGTGCTTTTTTAGCTTCGTCTGTTTTTCCCAGTTGCAGAAGCATCGCTGCATAATTGTTGATTGCACGTTCGTCTTCGTATTTATCTGCCGCTTTTTTATATATTTGGGCTTTGGTTTCATAGTCATCATCTTTGAGCAAAGTCGCTGCATATAAAAGCGCATCGGCATCCAGACTGTTAATGCCTTGCGTGCCTACAAGCGCCAAAAGTTCTTCGTCGCTATAATTGTTTACCTTAACTTTTGCTGTTAGAATTGAACGGCGTAATTCTGGCAACACTTTTTCTTCAAGCACAGAGAAAACTTTAGACATGTTTCTGATTTCTTTTTCGCGCACAACGGGGTCTTGATACATTGACAGCACTCGTAAAATTAATTCTTTATCGTCAATGCTGGATGCCGAAACCAGTTTTTGGAAACCATCCCAATCTTCAGCTGTGTATTTCATTGCTACATTGCCTGATGGTTTTGTTTCTTTTTTTGAATACAATTTGTCAAATGCATCGTTTGCTGTTTTTCCTCTTTCTGTTGATAATGTTTCATTGCGTTCAAATTTGCCTTCGGGCGATGCGTAGGCTGATATTTCCATTCCTTGATATTCTATTTTATTACCATCTGCAACAGCCTGATCAACAAAAGCTTTTAATTCTTTTATATCTTCTTTGTTTAATTGATCTTTTTTTACATTCGACTTATTCCAATCGTATTTTATTTGGGCTTCTTTTTGGCTGTAAGTGAATTTTTTATAACTGTCTTTTTGTAATTCTACAAAACCGCTTCTGTCAACAAGCAATGCTGTTGCAATAGCGCCATTTGCCAACGGATATGGTTCATCGAAATCGTATTCTTTGTTTTTATATAGCAATTTTGCTCGTAATTCCAAATGACATTTTTCCATACCCGGGACATAGTCAAATTTTAACTTTTGGCTTGTCTTCCCTCCAGTGTTTTTGATTACTTCGTAATTGTCATAAACTTTTTCACCTTGTAATCTTTTTACAGTACCGGTAGCTTCGCCACCTTGATAAACAAGCACAGGCAATAATTGCAAGCCTGCTTTTTTATTAAAATACTTTTCGGGAAATGTTGCAGACCATTCTGCTTCAATTACATTTCCTTTAATCTCCAACGGAGTTGGAGTACAAGCAACAGATACTTCTTTTGCTGCTTTTTTCATTTTTAGAGGGCTACTGCATGACATTATGCCCAAAACGAGCATGAGTAGGAGAGTAGCCGAAAATGTTAATTTATTTTTCATAACTTTACTGTTAAATAATAATTATTCATTTATTTTGTGCGACAAAGATAATCAATCTATTTAATATTTGTTGTTAAAATGTTTTAATAAATTAATCTACTTCAGGATTTAAATATGCATTATTTTGCCGAAAAACGAATTTATTATCATTGTTCTTTTCAAATACCTTACTTGTAATATCGTGATTTGATTGTAATTGCGTTTCAATAACAATGTTTTCACGTACAAATGCAGGCTCGTTTTCGAGTTGTAAAATTTCTTGTTTTGTTAATCCTGTTAATTGTTTTTTTTCAACAACAGTGTTATTATTACTGATTGTTTTATCAATAGATTCATTTTGCAAATCTGCATTTTTATTTTTCACAATTATTCTGATCTCCTCCATATTATCTATTGACTGGTCATTGTCGGCTGTATTGCTATTATCGTAATTTTCTATTGTATCTTTGTTTATAAAATAATCGTCATCTTGATTTGCTTTTACTATTTCAAAGGGAATTTCCTTCTGTTCAATCTGTTTATACACATCAATAACAGTCGGAGGCTGCGGCATGTAAAATTCGGGCATATCATTCATTTCAAATCCTGTAGCTACAATAGTAATGATAAGTTCATCATCAAGCGACTGGTCATAAACTACGCCACGTTTGACATTTTCAACTCTTCCTGCTTCTCGTTGAATATAATCCATAATTTCGTGCAGTTCGTCAAATTTTAATTCTTTTGTTTCGCTCGAAGTGATATTTACGAGTATATTTTTTGCTCCGTTTATTGAATTGTTATTAAGTAACGGAGATTTAAGCGCGGCATCAACGGCATCAATCGCTCGTTTTGCACCGGTTCCGTGTCCTGTGCCTAGCAATGCTACTCCACTGTTTTTCATTACTTTTTTCACATCTGCAAAATCTACATTAATATATCCGGATTTTGTAATTATTTCGGCAATTCCTTTGGCTGCGCTTGCCAATATTTTGTCGGCTTTTTTGAATCCATCTCGAACCGATAAATTTCCGTACATTTCGTATAATTTGTCGTTGCTGATAAGAAGCAGCGAATCCACGCAATGTTTCAATTCATTTATTCCTGTAATTGCTCTGCGACGTGGTTCCATTCCTTCGTCTTTAAACGGAAGCGTAACGATTGCTACCGTCAATATGTCCATTTCTTTTGCAATTTTTGCTATAATGGGAGTAGCGCCTGTTCCTGTGCCGCCTCCCATTCCTGCGGTAATAAAAATCATTTCGGTATTATCGCTGAGTGCGGCTTTAATATTTTCAATGCTTTCGATGGCAGCCTGTTTGCCTATTTCGGGGTCGCAGCCGGCGCCGCGTCCGCGAGTAAGTTCGCAGCCAAGCTGAATTTTAGTTTGTATCGGACTTTTTTGCAATGCCTGTCCGTCTGTGTTGCATACGGCAAAATTAACGCCTTCAATTCCTAAATCCGACATATAATTTACGGCATTTGTTCCGCCGCCGCCAACGCCAATTACTTTTATTATTGCACCTTGTGCATCCCACGTAGGAATCAATTCAATGTTTGTATTCATAATATTATTTTTTATACTGTGTCACTAATCTGAAACAAGTCATCCATCCAATCTGGAAGTTTGATTTTTCCTGTTTTTTTTCTTTTTTTTGTTGATATTTTAGTATCTGTCTGCATTTCAATATTTGGCTGTAATTGTGTATTCGTATTTTCGTGAACAATTTCGGGAACTGTAATTGGTTCTAATTTTTGTTTGTTTTCCTCATATTCAGCGCCTTTAATAATAAGCCCTATTGCAGTTGAATAAAACGGTTGAGCAAAATATATTCCTGAATCACTGCTTAAATAAACAGGTTTCCCTATTCTGGATTCCAATCCTGTTTGCATTTCGGCAAATTGTTTGAAGTTTGCCAACATTGAGCCTCCGCCCGTGAATACAATTCCTGCATTCAGTTTATCGGCAAATCCTGACAGTTCCAGTTCAAATTTAACAGCTTTGAGAATTTCTCCCATACGCGCATCAATAATTCTGGACAGAACTTTAGATGAAATTTCTTTATTGTCGTCATCGCTTTTGTTACCTACAGAAAAATATACATTGTCCGAAGATAAATAGCCAAGACATGAGCCGTATTTTATTTTTAACGATTCGGCAGTTTGCATAGATATTCTGCAGCCATCTCTTATATCTCGCGTAACAATATTTCCGCCAAAAGGAATTACTGCAGAATGGCGAACTGTATTATCGTAATAAACAACCATATCTGTTGTGCCTCCTCCAATATCTACCAATGCTACTCCCAATTCTTTTTCTTCGTCGGTGAGGACAGCAGCAGCCGAAGCAAGCGGTTCAAGAATCAAACGGTTTAATTTGATATTTACTTTTCCGTTGCTCAAACATTGTTTGATAGTATCTATAGCTCCTGTTCTTCCCATTATAATATGATAATTTCCTGTTAATTCCTTGCCCAGCATCCCTACGGGTTTTTTAATGTCCATTCTATCGTCAACATTATAGTTTTGCGGAATAACGTGCAAAATTTCTTCGCCGGGTTCCATTCGTATCGAATACATTTTTTCACGTAGAGCATCAATTTCATCTTGAGTAATCAAACTTCTTGCATCTCTGCGCAATTCTCTTACGCTTTCGCATAGGCATCTTATATGCTGCCCTGCTATGCCTACATAAACTTCGGAAAACTCAAGTCCCGATTCTTTTCTTAATTCATCAACAGACTGTTTGACCAATTCTGTTACATCAGCCAAATTTTCTACTTCGCCGCGTACAATTCCAGCAGATTTCAGTTCGCAACTTGCTAAAATTCTGTAGCGTCCGTAGTCTGTTTTTTCTCCTATCAAGGCAACAATTTTTGTTGTGCCAAGATCAATTGCAACAATATAATTTTCCATATTTTTATTTTTTACAAATTATTTGATTTTTATATTCTGTGTTTATTATTTTATATTTATCCCATCCTATTGCAGGCATTGCGTATTGATAAAATTTTTGCAGTTTATTTAATTTCGACCTGAAATTATTCAAACTGCCGAGTATGACAAGATGCCCGGAAATTTGCGGAATTATTTCTATTTTGCCATTCGTTACGTTGATTTGTTCTATCATATCGTTCCAAAATGTATTTATTTGTAAAAAAGCAGCAAATTCATACAAATGATTGAGAAATTTTCTATCTTTTGGAATATAACCTGCAAAACCGTTTCGCACAGGCGATGGAATTATTCCCGTAACAACAGGAATTTTCAAGCTTGGTTTGGGTGAAAACGGAAATATATAGCCTGTATCGTCGATGTAGCAGGTCATATTTTCACATTGTATTCTTATAACCGGATGTCTTTGTTCTATTTCGATATTTAAATTTGCATCTATGGTTGTAAAAACATTTAATGATTTGATAGCATGATTTTTACTTAAAATTTGCTTTATCTCGTAAGTGTTGATTTTATCCAAAGGTACATTAATTATTTTTTTGTTTTTCAGCATGGATTTTACAATATCTTCATCCACAAATGCAAATTTGTCATAGTCATATATTGTTATGTTAATGTTTTTACAAAGCAGAGTTTGTTCTCTGTTACCAACAAAAACGAATGCCAGCAACAAATATACTGTGATTGCCGTTGCCGCAAAAATTGCGAGTATGTATTTTACTGTTTTATTCATTGTGGTTCGTATTTACATCAATCATAAGTTTAAATTTTATTCAATATTTTTGTTATCGGCTCAACAAACAAATCAATATCTCCAGCTCCCAACGTTAGCAACACATCAAATTCTTTTTTGTTTATAATATCCAGCAATTCACCTTTTTCACACAAGATTTTTTCGCCGCATTGAACATTATCAAAAATTATTTTCGATGTTATTCCATCTATAGGAAGTTCGCGTGCAGGATAAATATCAAGCAGCACGAGTTCGTCGGCAAGGCTCAGACTGTTTGCAAAATCAACGGCAAAATCGCGTGTGCGCGTATATAAATGTGGTTGAAAAATTGCAGTTATTTTTCGTCCTGCAAACATTTCTTTTATTGACAGTATTGTATATCTCAATTCTTCAGGATGATGTGCGTAATCGTCAATATATGTAAGTTTTGGCGTGTTTATTTGCACATCCATGCGCCGTTTCACTCCAACAAAAGTTTCAAGTGCATTTTTCAGTTTACATTCATCAATATCAACAGTCCACGCCAACGCTGTTGCCGCAATCGCATTTTCAACATTAATTCTACCGGGAACTCCTAATTTGCAATTACGTATTTTTCTGTCGGGCAGATTAATATCAAAACGGTAACATGCATCGTTGCACAGTTGAATATCGGAAGCATAAAAATCGCAAGGTTCATCGTACGAATAAGTGTAAATATTGATATTGTTTTCTGGTAATTTCAATGTGATGCCTTTTTTGATTACCAGCGTTCCGTTGGATTTTATTTGAGAAATAAATTTGGCGAATGCCTTGCGCATTTCTTCAATATTGCCGTAAATATCCAAATGGTCGGCATCTGTTGCCGTAACTGCGGCTGCATTTGGGAAAAGCTGCAAGAATGAACGATCAAATTCATCTGCTTCGGCAACCATATAATCACTGCCAGAAAGCAATAAATTTGAATTGTAGTTTTTGGATATTCCGCCTAAAAACGCATCACAGCCATTGGCTGCAACCGTCAGTATATGTGCAAGAAGCGTGGATATGGTTGTTTTTCCGTGAGTGCCTGCAACCGCAAATGTGTGTTTGTTGTTTGCAATTAAGCCAAGCGCTTTGGAACGTTTCACAATGTTGAAATTGTTTGACTTAAAATAATTCAATTCTGCGTGTTCTTGCGGCACTGCCGGTGTGTATATAACCAAAGTATTTTCGGCATTTTTACAATTTTCGGGAATTTGCAACACATCATCCGTGTAATGTATCAACATGCCTTCGTTTTCAAGTTCCTTAGTCAGAGTTGATTCTGTTCTGTCGTAACCTGCAACAAAACACCCGTAATGCCTGTAATATCTGGCTAAAGCGCTCATCCCGATTCCTCCGATTCCGATTAGATATACTGCGTTTTTTTTCATTGCACAACAAGTTTTAATATTTCATCAACAATATTTTCGGCGGCATTCGGCATTGCAAGTTTTGATATGCTGTTTCCGAGTTTTGCCATTTTTTCTTCATCGCTCAATATTTGCAATACAGTATCAATCAAATCATTTTGAGCATTGATATCATCTATTTTCACGGCGGCGTCTTCGTTTACCAAAGCCATTGCATTTTTTGTTTGATGGTCTTCGGACACATTCGGAGATGGAACTAAAATACATGGTTTTGCAACAATACAAAGTTCAGAAATTGTGCCTGCGCCAGCACGCGATATAATAATATCGGCAGCGGCAAAAGCTAAATCCATTCTGTAAATAAATTCAAAAACTTTTGTATTGCTCAGCGCAGAATAGTTAACTTCGTTTTGCGCCTGCGTGAAATAATTTTTTCCTGTCTGCCAAATCAATTGAATGTTGTTGTTATTTATTCTATTAAGTTCTTTAAGTATGACAGTATTCAATGTGCGTGCGCCGAGGCTTCCGCCAACTACCAGCAATGTTTTTTTTGATTTGTCAAGATTGAAATATTCGTAAGCCTCATTTTCCAAAATTCTCACATTAAACAAATCCTGACGGACGGGATTTCCTGTAAGAATTATTTTTGATGATGGGAAAAATTTTTGCATTCCGCTGTAGGCAACGCATATTTTTTTTGCTTTTTTTGCCAATATTTTATTGGTCAATCCCGCATAAGAATTCTGCTCCTGAATAAGCGTTGCAATTCCCACGTTTGATGCGGCGTACAAGATTGGCGCACTTGCATATCCACCAACGCCAACAACAACATTTGGAGCAAAATCTTTTATTATTTTTTTTGCGCAATTCAAACTTTTTATGAATTTAAACGGCACGGCAAAATTTTTGAAAGTAAACTTGCGTTGCAATCCGGCAACAGGCAGTCCGATAATTTCATAACCTGCAGCCGGTATTTTTTCCATTTCCATTCGTCCTGTCGCGCCGACAAAGAGTATTTCGATGTCGGGATTTCGTTTTTTTAGAGTGTCGGCAATTGATATGGCTGGATAAATATGTCCGCCCGTGCCGCCTCCGCTTATGATTATTTTCATTTTCATTGTATTTCAGTTATTTTTTCGTTGCTATTGTCTGGCGCATATTTTTCATTGCTGTTTGAGTTTGATATTGCCTGATTATTTGCAGCTCTGCTGATAGACAAAATTATTCCGAGCGTGATTCCCGTACACAATATGGATGTGCCGCCATGACTTACAAAAGGCAATGTTTGCCCCGTTACGGGAAAAATTCCTACAGAAACGCCCATATTTGTCATTGCCTGCAAAACCAACATCAACATTAATCCCAAAACGGTAACAGATGAAAATATTCGCGTGCATTTTTTTGCAATCGTTGCCGCTCTGTACAGCAATGCCATGTATGCAAATAAAACTAATATTCCTCCTGTAAGTCCGTATTCTTCAACAATTATTGCAAAAACAAAATCGGAATGAGATGAATTGAGCAAATAACGTTGGGTGCTGTTTCCCGGTCCTTTGCCTACCAAGCCTCCTGCGGCAACAGCTATTTTTCCTCTGTCAGCCTGTTTTATGTCGGCATTTTTTATATCATTTTTTTTAAATATATTTTCTATTTTATTTGCAACGTTAACTGCGGGCGACCAGTTAAATGCAAGTCCCAAAACAAATAGCAAAGCTAAGGCAGCCAGTGCAATTCCGCATATTTTAAATAAATATTTCAATTTTGACCTTGCAAAAACCAGTATTAATATCAATATGCAAATAATTCCAAGTAATAAACCTATGGTAGCAAAAGGAAAATCGTTTACTCTTTTTACGGCAGTAATTATACGCACAGGCCAGCCGATTGTAATTCCAGAAATACACAATAACGCAAAAGCCGCCAATGCAATTCCAAATATTTTGAAAAAAAATTTCAATTTCAAGCCGCCGATGAACAGTATTGACATACAAATAGATCCAAACAGCAATCCTATTGATGTGCCTTCAATAAAGGCAAGAAAGCAAACTGCACCTGCGGGTAAAACAATTTTTTTGAGAACATCTTTAAAATCATCAAAAATATTATCTTCCAAAACAGTTGCAAGGTATAGAACAAGCCCTATTTTTGCAACTTCGGAAGCTTGAAACTTTATACCTGCAATAGCAATCCAACGTCTGGCGCCATTCGTTACTTCTCCAGACAACGAGGCATACAGGAGTAAAGCAATGCCGAAGATAAGCGTTAATGTTGCAAACTTTTTATACACGGAAACAGGAATGCGATGACAAATGAAAATCAACGTAAATCCTCCTGCAAAAAATGCAAAATGCCGCATAAAATACCAATAAGCGCTGTGCCTGTATCGTTCACTTGCCGCCATATTGTCTGCAGATGCAGATATTACAAGCATCGAAATCAGAAACAATACTATCATTATCGCCCAAATAATTTTATCTCCTCTAAAATGTATTTTATTTAATAGATATTCCATTTTATTTAATATTATAAGTTTCTGACATATTTTTTAAACTGTTCGCCTCTGTCTTCGTAATTTTCAAATAAATCAAAGCTTGCACAAGCCGGCGACAGTAAAACAGTATCGCCAGAACAGGCAAGTTCATAAGATTTTTCAACAGCATCTTTTGCCGAATATGTTTCTATAATAATGGGAACTGCATCTTTGAAAAATGAAACAATTTTTGAGTTATCAATACCCAAACAGACAATTGCCCGTACTTTTTCCTTTACCAAATCCATAATTTCGTTGTAATCGTTGCCTTTATCTGTGCCTCCTGCAATCCATACAATGTTACCTTTTATGCTGTCTAATGCATACCAAACGGAATTTACGTTTGTTGCCTTTGAATCATTGATAAATTTAATTCCGCCTATGCTCAACACAAATTCCAACCGATGCTCCACGCCTTTGAATGTTGAAAGGCTCTGACGTATAATTTCGTTCTTTACGTCAAGCATTTTGCCTGTAATTGCAGCTGCCATTGAATTGTAAATATTGTGTTTACCTTTCAGCGACAAGTCATCTGTCAGCATTGAAAACACGTCGTTGTTGACTTGTGCAAGCAGCGACCCGTTTTCTATATGCGCTCCCTGACTAATATTGGTTTTTTGTGAAAACGGCAACATTTTTGCTTTCGATACGATTTTTTCGATATGCTGCATTGTTATCTTATCATCCGCGCAAAATATAAAACAGTCATCATCATTCATATTTTGCAGAATTCTGAATTTTGAACGAACATAATTTTCCAGTTTATAATCGTATCTGTCCAAATGGTCTGGCGTGATATTCAGTAGAACTGCAATATCGGCTTTAAATTCATACATTCCATCAAGTTGGAAACTGCTTAATTCCAGCACATAATAATCATGATTTTCGGTAGCAATCTGAAACGCAAAACTTTTGCCGATATTGCCTGCCAATCCTGCGTTTATGCCTGCGTTTTTCAAAAGAAAGCATATCAGAGTAGCCGTGGTGGTTTTGCCGTTGCTGCCTGTGATGCATATTTTTTTTGCATTACAGTATCGTCCGGCAAATTCAATCTCGGAAATTATATTTATTCCTTTTTCTTTTGCTTTTACAATCACAGGAGCTTTATCTGGAATGCCGGGACTTTTTATTATTTCGTCAGCATTTAAGATTTTATCTGAACTATGCTTGTTTTCTTCAAAATCAATATTGTATTGGACAAGCACTTTTTTGTATTCATCATTTATTTGTCCTTTATCAGAAAGGAATACATTCATTTTTTTTGTTTTGGCTAAAATCGCCGCTCCTGTTCCGCTTTCGCCTCCGCCTAATACGACTATCCGTTTCATATCTGATTATCTTAATTTTAATGTTACAATACTTATTACAGCTAATAATAATGTTATAATCCAAAATCTCACTACAATTTTTGATTCAGGTAGAGGATTTTTTGGTTTTTGAATAATTGCATCAATGCCTGCATAACCCTGTTTTTGAAAATGATGATGCAAAGGCGTCATTTTGAAAATTCTGCGACCTGTTCCGTATTTGTGCCTTGTGTATTTGAAATATATGGTTTGCATTAAAACCGATAAACTTTCGGCAAAAAACACTCCGCATAAAACAGGTATCAACAGTTCTTTTCGAATCATTACCGCAAAAACAGCAATAATTCCGCCTATTGCCAAACTTCCGGTATCGCCCATAAACACTTGAGCAGGATATGAATTATACCATAAAAAGCCTATAAGCGCTCCGATAAACGCTCCCATGAAAATTACAAGCTCTCCCGAATTAGGAATGTACATTATATTTAAATATCCCGCATAAATTACGTTCCCCGACAAATAAGCAAAAATACCAAGTACAACGCCGATGATAGCCGATATTCCTGTTGCCAGTCCATCAAGTCCATCTGTGAGATTCGCTCCGTTTGAAACAGCGGTTACAATCAAAATTATAACAGCAATAAAAACAATCCATGTAATTGCCGATGTATTGTCGTTTCCGGGTACAAGCATATTGTAGTTAAATTCATTATCTTTAAAAAAAGGAATGGTTGTTATTGTAGATTTTATGTTTGTTCCTGAGTGTTCGGTTATTTCCTGTTCGTTCTTAATAATTAAATTCTCCGATTTTTCGCGTACTACAATGCTGTCGCTGAACCACATTGTAAGTCCTACAATTAAGCCTAATCCTATTTGTCCTATAATTTTAAATCGTTTTTTTAATCCGCCCTTTTTATGGCGAAATACTTTTATATAATCGTCTAAAAATCCTATTAATCCAAGCCATATTGTTGATACAATCATTAGTATAATGTAAACATTTGCAAGATTACAAAATAAAAACACAGGAATAAGAATACTTAAAAGTATAATAATTCCGCCCATTGTTGGCGTGCCTTTTTTTTGCAACTGACCTTCGAGTCCCAAATCGCGAATTTCTTCTCCTATTTGTTTTCGGCGTATAAATTTAATAATATATTTGCCGAAAATCATTGATATTATCAATGAAAATATTACAGCCATAGCCACTCTGAAGCTAATGTATTTGAATACTCCGCTGCCGGGAATACTAAAATGTTGATTTATATATTCAAACAAATGGTACAACATAATTATTTTATTTCGTTAATAATTTCGTTAATAATTTCTCTGTCGCTGAAATGATGCCGTATTCCGTTGATTTCCTGATATGACTCGTGTCCTTTTCCTGCAACCAGAATCACGTTTCCTGATTTTGCTGTCATAATTGCCGTTCGTATTGCTTCGCGACGATCGGTGATTATCAGAGTTTTTTTCTTGGTTGCGGGAGTAAGCCCTTCGCACATGTCTTTCAATATATCTTCCGGTTTTTCGTATCGCGGATTATCGGATGTAAGTATCGTAAGTCCGCTGTTTTCGCTTGCTATTTTTGCCATCATCGGACGTTTTCCCTTGTCTCTATTTCCTCCGCATCCTACTACTGTTATCAATTGTTCCTTTTCGCAAATTTCATTTATTGTCAATATCACATTTTCGAGCGCATCGGGAGTATGAGCATAATCTATGATTGCCGTTATTCCGCTGTTTGCTCTGATACATTCGAATCTTCCTGATGCAGGATGCAAATTGCTCAACAACCGTAACGCTTCTATTTTTTCTATTCCAAGTTCCCGCGCAGTTGCGTATGCAGCCAGCATGTTATACGCATTGAAAACGCCGATGCATTTTGTCCAAACATCAGCGCCATCTACATTCAGCAGCATCCCTGCAAAACCGAGTTCAAGAATTCTGCATTTGTAATCGGCAAGTGTTTTCAAAGCATAAGTTTTGTATTTTGCCTTTGTGTTTTGCATCATTACTTTTCCGTTTTTATCATCGATGTTTGTCAGAGCAAAAGATGTTGGCGGCAAATCATCAAAAAATTTCTTTTTTGCTTTAATATATTCGTCAAAACTTCCGTGATAATCAAGATGATCTCGGGTGATATTTGAAAAAACGCCTCCTGCAAAAGTCAGTCCTGCAATTCGTTTTTGAACGATTGAATGCGAACTTACTTCCATAAAGCAATAATCGCAGCCCACTTCTACCATTTCGTTCAACATTTTGTTCAATTGAACAGCGTCGGGAGTTGTATGAGTAGATGCAATTTCTTGGTTGTCAATATAATTTGAAACCGTAGATATTAAACCAGCCTTGTATCCGTAATTTTTTATCAGTTGAAACAATAATGTTGCCGTTGTGGTTTTGCCGTTAGTGCCTGTTATGCCTACAAGTTTGAGTTTTGACGAAGGATTGCCGTAAAATTCGGAAGCAATAATTCCGATGGCAGCATTACTGTCTGCAACTTTTACATAGCAAATTTTTTCGTTCAAATTTTCGGGATAACGCTCACAAATAATTGCTGTTGCTCCTTGTTGAATTGCATCGTCAATATAGCCATGTCCATCTTTTTCTGTTCCTGTAACAGCAAAGAACAGTTGATTTTCAGAAGTTTTACGAGAATCAAATCCGAGCGAACAAATATCTATGTCATCGTTGCCTTCTATTGCTTCTATTTTTATTTTAGATATTAATTTTGATAATTTCATTGTTTCAATTTTTATTTATACGTACTTTCAAATCATATTTCCAGTTCCAAATTTATAGATGTTCCTTTTTCAACTGTACTTCCTGCCGCAATTGACTGACTTTTCACTTTTCCTCTTCCTGAAAATCGTACTTTCAGTCCTGATTGTTCGAGTAAATACATGGCGTCTCTCAATCCCATGTTTATTACCGATGGAACTTTGCCTTTGTCAATCTGCATTTTGGTGACTGTCAATGTTGAGTTGTTTTTTGACACTTTCACCCATTCGTTATTTTTTGCATCGCTGTCAACAGGAATGTTCAATTTTGATGTAACGGTTTTTATTTGTTGTGCCACAGTATTTTTCATATTGGGTAAACATAGCGAATCTTCGTTGCGTTCTACGGGTTGATGCCAATTTGTATCCGAAGAATATATTTTTTGAGAAATTTCTACAAATGCAGGAACAGCGTATGTAGATCCAAAATAATTGCCTTTAATAGACGGACTGTATAATACTACGATAATTGAATATTTTGGCTTGTCTGCAGGGATATAACCTACAAAACTTGCCTGATATGCAGTTCCTGACGCATCTTTATAATAAGGCGATTTTACAGAATCTGTAATTTGCTGTTTTACTCCATCTATAACCGTATCTCTGATGCGTTTTTTGAATTTGTACCTAATGCGTTGTGCCGTTCCTGTTTTTCCTGCAAAGTCAAATTCTAATAATTCCTTAAACTTCTTTGCTGTTCCTGAATCCACAACGGCTTGAAGTGCCATGCGCGCTTTCAACAAGGTTTCCGGCGAGCAAATTTGGTCATTTATTATCTCGTCTGGATATGATTTTACTGTATGTTCGTTGTGCATTATTTTTTTTATAAACTTGGGTTTCATCATTTTTCCGTTATTGGCAACCGCATTATAAAATGTAAGAGTATGTATAGGAGATAATTTGACATAATATCCGTATGCCGAAGGCGCTAATAAATTAGGATTGCATTTTGTTGTCTCCATTTCGGCATAAGAAGGAGCTTCGCCGGCAATTTGTAAATTTAACGATTTTTGGAACAGTCCGATTGAATGTAATTTGTCGAAGAAATTTTGAGGATTGTTACCGTAATATTTTGTTACAAGTTTTGCCGTTCCTATGTTTGATGAATTGGCAAAAATCTGTTTCACTGAAAGTTTATCAAATAAATGATCATCTTCCACATGATATCCCTTATATATCCATGTTTTGTCCTCTTTGTTTTTTGCATTTTCTCTAATATTAATTACATCTCCCAATTGTACAAACCCGTCATCGAGCAAGGCTAATAATGAAGCGAGTTTGAATGTTGAGCCGGGATCGCTTCTTTCCATTAGTGCATAATTATATGATTCGGAATAAGATCCATCAGAATTCCGTTTCAAATTTGCTATAGCGCGAATTTCTCCCGTTGCTGTTTCCATCACAATTGCCGTGCCGCCTTCTACCTCAATCCCTCGTTTATTTCCTTCGTCAATTTGTTTTCTTAATGCATCTTCAACAACTTCCTGCATATTAATATCCAAAGTGGTAACTACATCGTAACCCGGTTCGGGCAAAATATTTGCAGGATGGCTTATTTGTCTGCTGCCTGCAAAAGCCTGTATGCCAATTTTTCCTCGCAGATATTTGTCGTACGTTTTTTCTATTCCGCTTATTGCTTTATCATCGCTGCGTACTCCGCCTATAACGGTTCGGGCAAGCAAATCATAATAGCGGATTCGATTTGTTTTATCTTTAACTATCAGTCCGCTAAGTCCTTTTCCATGTCTAAAGACAGGATATTCCAGCAATTTTTTTAATTTTATATAGTCAATATAAATATCTTTTTCATCTTTTCCTCTTATACGTATATTGCGATAGGATTCCGGCGTCGGCTTTTTTGTCGGATCGCTTTTTGCGCGAGCTTTTCGACAGCAGTCGGTGATATATTGATATGTGATTTTTTTATTATTAAAAAGATTGGACAATGAGTCTGCCATGTTCTTAATTTCATTATTGATGTATGCTCTGGCGAGAATGCTGTCGGCTTGGCTGTGCGCTTCAATTCTTTTTTTTAATTCTTTCTGCATCTTTGCGATTTTATCTTTCAATTCATTTTTCGACAAAGTGTTGCGTTCTCTCATGTCGCTGATTTTATTTTTCAAGTCTTTTTTCAGTTTGGCATAAAACAAAGCCATTTTTGTAGCATCATTTTCAACAATATTCGTTTTCATTGCATAAAAATCAATTCTTATTTCATACATGGGAATTGATGTTGCAAGTAATTTCATGTCATGCGTATAAATATTTCCGCGATTGGCTTCTACTGTTTCTTTTTCTATTATTTCCGCCTTGTCTTTCCAGTCAGTAAAAAATTGCAAATAAATAATTTGAGCGATAATCAACAAACATATCAGCACTGTTAATAAATAAAACAGTGTAATTCTGCGTATTATGTTTTTTACTGTTGTCATATTATTTTATTTTGATGCGTATAAATGGTTTACTCGTTTCTTTTAATGTTGAATTTTTATCCTTCAATTTTTGTTCTATTTTCGATTTTCTACTTTCTTTCGTCAGGTTTGATAATTGATATACATATTCTGTTCTCAATAATTTCAGTTCAACGTCCAGTTTGTTGTTTTCGCGAAAAGTATTATCTACCGTATAGCGATATGCAATATAAAACAGCGCAAGGAAAAAAAGAAAAAAAATATATCCCAAATGTTTTTGAATATTTGCGCTCACAAATATTTTCCCCGACATAATATCTTTCAATATTTTGGCTGCTTTTGAACCGTTGTTTTGGTTTGCTTCTGTATTGTTTTTTTCTTCCATGATTACCTAAATTTTTTCTGCTGCTCTAAGTTTGGCGCTTCGTGCGCGGCTGTTTTTTTCAATTTCCGAATTGCTCGGCACAATTGCTTTGCGAGTAACAAGCCTGAATGGGCAATTCGTATTTCCGTAAAAATCTTTTGCGATTTTTCCATCTGTATTTCCCGAACGCATAAAATTTTTCACCATTCGGTCTTCGATTGAATGATAAGTTATAACCACCAGCCGTCCTTTATTTTTCAGGCACTTTAGCGAATGAACAAGCAATTGTTCGAGAGCATCCGTTTCTTTATTTACTTCCATCCGCAATGCTTGAAAAACTTTTGCCAAAAATTTATTTTCGGATTTTTGTGGCGTAACCGATTTTATTGAGTTCAAAAAATCATTAACTGTATTTATAGGCATTTTACTGCGATGTTCGACAATCGTTTTTGCAATTCTGTTTGCATTTAACAATTCTCCGAAATCGCGAAATATGCGTTTTAATTCGTTTTCGTCATATTCGTTCAAAAGTTTTGCAGCCGAAAATTCGGAATTTTTATTCATTCTCATATCAATTTCCGCATTGTAGCGAAACGAAAAGCCACGCGAGGCATCATCAAAATGATGAGACGAAACGCCAAGGTCGGCAAGTATTCCATCTACTTTATCAATATTGTTGTAACGCAAAAAATTGTGCAAAAACCGAAAATTGTTTCTCACAAAAACAAATCTGTCATCGCTTATTTTATTGGCTTCAGCATCACTGTCGCGATCGAATGCAACAAGTTTTCCTGCAGTTAACCGTTTCAGAATTTCACGTGAATGACCTCCGCCTCCAAATGTAGCATCAACGTATGTTCCAGCAGGATTAATATTCAATGCATCAATACTTTCGTTCAACAAAACCGGTATGTGATATATCTCATTCATTTCAAATATTATCGAAATATGCGTTATCAAAATTTAACCTAAAAATTTTTCAGCGGCTTGTGCAAATTCTTCTTCGTTCATTGTTGAAGATTCAAATTTCGGAGCGCTCCAAACTTCGATATGATCATCAAAGCCAATAAATACAACTTCATCTGTTGCTTCAATCATATCAAACAAGCGGCGTGGAATAATAATTCTACCGCTGATTTCATCTGGCGTTACTTCGGCGCGATTGCTCATAAACGTACGCCAAAATTCGGCTTGTTCTTTATTCAACAAATTAAGTCTGCTTTTCATTTCGTTTGCCAATGCAGCCCAAGCCTCTACAGTGTACATTGACAAGCATTTTTGATAAAAATCTTTTTGTATCACCAAACGTTTTTCCGAATGTAAAAACAGCTCATACTTGAACGCAGAAGGAAACACTATGCGTCCTTTTGCATCAATCTTACTTCTATATTCGCCTATGAACAGAGCCATTTTTTTTATTGTTTATTCGGTTAATAACTAATTTTGCGCAAAGGTATGTATTTTATGGGAAATTATGGCACTTTATGGCACTTTTTATTATAAATATGGAATATCTATCGTTAATATATTAATTGTCAGCGATATATGTTTTCAACAGAAAAATGTGAATAATTAGTTAATAACTATCTTAAAACTTGTTAGTTGTCTTATTAATATCTGTTGATAAATTATTTGAAAACATTTATATATAATGTATAGCAATACATATAATTACATGAATTTTGATGTTTTGCTTATTTCGTGAACATTATTTTTGTCATTTATTAGAATTTTTCGTATTTTTTCATCAACTTATTTATTCTGTTTTTTATTCTTAATTTGACATTTTTTTATTTCGTATCAATAATAAAATAAGGCAATTATGTTCATACCAATAATAAAAATATTGAACTTGAGTCAGCGATTAAATTTGTTTAAATACTTTTTTATTAATTTATGTTTTTTTAGAGTTTTTTTATTTCGCTTGTTTTACCGAAAATCTATACTTCTGAGGTAGAAATATACAAAATATTAACAGAATAAAAATATCTAATTTTCTATTAATCAAGAAAAATACAAAAAATTTTTGTTGATTTGAAATTTTTTTTTTAATTTTGTGAATTATTATCATTATTTAATATAAAACAATATAAAAGTTATTATTCCATGGAATCGAAAAAGACAGAAAAATCCGAACAACTCCCTTTTGTTGTTAGCAAAGGGGTAAAAGAATGTTTAACCAAATTATTAAACTATTTTGAAAATACTCAGCAAAAGTATTTTAGCGAAGTCAGTTTAATTGGCGAACTAATCAAAATGCTATGCTCTATCAATGGCAAAAATGTGAACCTCGAAGCTGCCATTAAGGTTTGTGATTACGAGTACGAAAATGCAATGCTTTACAATAAACAGGCATTGGAAAATTTACGCGATTTTGAACAATACATTATCAAAAATCGCGGTATGTTTAATATTAATGTAGAGGATACTATCACTCATCTCATTACGGTAACATTAGACTTAAATAAAGCAGCAAATGGTTTCCATGGCAGCAACTTTAAAGATATTGTTGCTTTGGTAAATGAAAATGCCGGCGAAAAGTAATCTTGGTTAGACTTCAAAAGTAAAAAACCGCCGTTCAAGCGGTTTTTTTATTTTTTGCAATACTTTTGGTTTGCCAAAATAAACTACGTTTAATTTACTCAAAAACATATAATTTTGTCTATTCTTTTTTGATGCCGTCCGCCTTCAAAATCGGTTAATAAAAAAGTTTCTACAATTTTGGCAGCTTCTGTTTCCGAAATAAATCGCGCCGGAAGCGAACAAATATTTGCATTGTTGTGTTTACGCGCAAGCACAGCAATTTCTTCGTTCCAGCAAAGCGCAGCGCGTATTCCTAAATGTTTGTTCAACGTCATGCTTATTCCGTTTCCCGATCCGCAAACTGCAATTCCACAGTCAACATCATTATTTTCCACAGCAACAGCCAATGGATGCGCAAAATCTGGATAATCAACGCTTTCTGTTGAATTTGTTCCGAAATCAACAATTTCCATTCCTTTTTGTTTTAATAGCGCTATCAAAAACATTTTCAATTCATAACCTGCATGGTCGGCGGCAAATCCTATTTTCATCTTTTAATTTTATTTTTTTGCAAAGTTACATGAAATACTTAATTTTATACACATAGCAATAAAATTTGTCCGAATTAACTGCGCCTAACAAAATTTAGATTAATGCAGTGAAAAAATCTTTGCTCCAAGCAGTTTTGAAACGTTTAATGCATATGGCTCAATGAAACAGCGATTCATTCGATGTTTTCTGCCATAGCACAAAAAAACAGCAATTATTTTTTGCATCATTACCATGCGTTTCTGTGTCGATTATTCTGATGAAATTTTAGTTGTAAATGTAAAATAATCTGTAAATAGTGAAATTACTGCTGAGTGAAGAAGTTTAAAATTCTTTGCATCAAATCAGTTCTTTCCTCATCGGTTTTTATTGCTTCAAAGGGAAATCCGAAGATGCAGGTTTTGTATTTTTTGTCACTGTATGCTATTCCTGCGCTGATATTGTTTTCGGAATAGCGTAAAATCGTGGTTGCCATATTATCGGCAGGCACAATTCCATCTGGCGCTTCAACTACGTACGATTGTCTGTTCAGAACGTTGTGAAATTCATAATTGCCGCATTTGGGCATCAATGTTGAAGGTACTCCTTTTATGCGTCCGTCGGTAGAAGCCATGCCTGTATGCCATTTGTAGTGTAAAATGTTTTGAGCAAAAGCAGTATCTTTTTCAATTATTACACCCGAATCCCAAAGGTCGGTTGCCACAAAAGCGCCGCTTACAAAAATGTTTCCGCCATAAGCGCAATAATCGCTTATTGCATCCTGAAGTTTTTCGGAAAATGTTTTAAATTGCGGAATATCTTTGCCTGCTCCTATTTTGGTTTGACGCTGTTTTCCGAGAATAATATCCACTATCTTATAGTTTTTCAAATCAATCTGTCCGTTTTCAATTGCTTTTGCGCTGCACGACACAAACGAAAAATCATTGTTTTCAATAATCGCTTTTCCATGTATTAAAGGATAATCGAATGAATTTCCGGCAATAACTTTGGTTTCGCAGTTTGCGTGACTTGCTCCGAATCCGGGCGAATCGTCATCCGACCACTCTACATCCCGTCTGTATTCGTACTGGCTTCCGATATAACTTATATCAACTTTATCGGGAACTCCGTGGTCGAACCTGTCAACAAAACCTCCTATAACGGTATCAATCTGGAAACTTGCGGGAGCGCTCAATCTGTCAAAGGCATTGACAATAAGAATTGTTGCTTTTTCGTTTGGGGATTTATATACCGATAAAATTTCGGAATGAAAACTTTCTCCGCCATCGTTTATCGCCGCTATTTTGAAACTGTACATTTTGCCCGATACAATATCTACCATGCAAGATTCGCCGTCGGCTACCGTTCCGTTGTCAAAATCTCCGTCATCAATTCTTGTATAAATCAAATATTGCGTTGGTTGTGCCGTTGGCTCGTATTTGTCTTCAATGGGTTTCCATTTAAGCGCTACTTCGTTGTCGGTTATAAATTCGGCGCTGAACTGTTCAATGGGCAAAGGCTGTACTGCATAGTTGTAATCGTTTTGATTTGCTATGAATTTTAACATGCCTTTGTATATTGCGCGGCTAACGACAAAACGGAAACGCGGATCAAGCCCGTAGCGCATATCTGCAAAATTTTGATGCGACAGCAATTCGAGCAGCATTGTAGGAACTTCGGGTACGCGGGCTTCACTGTACGATTTGTTCCACATGCCGCGGCGCGTCCATGTAGAATCGTTGAATGTATTGCGAACATCGCTTACGATATTTGTCATTATCAAATCTGTCAAATCGCGCGAAGCGTAACGCGAAACTCCATTTTTGAATTTTTCGTTGTTATGTTTTGTCATAAAAATACCGAGCGTACCGATAATCGAATCATTTTTTACAGTGCCGGCATCGCTGTGAAAGGCAAGAGCCAAATCAACAGGAATGTTCAATCCCTTTTCTTTTGCAATAACAGATGATCCTCCGGCGATATAATTTACCCAATTTCCGCGAGAACTGTAATCATCTATATAATCGTTTTTATTTTCATTGCGATTATAAACAGAATCAGGAACTCCAGCCCATTGCATCCAGTATCGTGCGCCTTCGGTGAATCGTGGATAGCCGCTTGTTTCATAGTCGTAATATATGGAAGGAATAATTTTTGAGGTATCCAATTTTTCTTCCGAACTTTTTGTATTCGAGAGTTCCAGACCTTCGGGATTCGGGCGGCGCGCGATATTGCCCATTCCTCCGCCGAATTTCACCGCATCTGCCGTAATGATTTGCTCTCTTTTTTTTGCAATATTAGACAGACGCACGCCAAAATTATCGTTACAGCCTTTATCAAAAGCAAATGTTCCCAGATAAATCCACGTTCCGCCTCCCATTGTCTGGTTTACTTCAAACTTTGTTTCGCCGCCTTTGTGAAAAACGGTATATGTTGCATTGTCGCTACTGTTTTGCAAGGTTTTGTAGGAAACATATACGGCATAATGACCAGTTTCAGGAATATTCGGAATCCATTCTGCATAGCTTTCATCATCGTCATCTTTTACGGTTGATATTTGCCTGTAAGTTCCCATTCGGAATGGATTTTCATTTTCAATATAAAAGTCTCTGACATGCGCAAATCCTGAATCAACAGGCGTTTCCCAAACTTCTCTGCTGTTTTTTTCAATATATTTCGACAAAAAGGCGCTGCCGTCATTATCCACAATCACTTCATTCAGTTGAATATCGCGCTCGCGCGGAATCAAAACGTTTGCTCCTGCATTTTCGAGCATAGGAACTAAATACGGCAATACAAAACTTTGAGTAAACAAATCTTCAACTGTTTGGAATATGCGCGAACGCTGCCATTCCCAGCGGGCGAGTTTTTGTTCATAATACCAGCCATGGCTCTGCCACACGGCAATATGACGGTTTTGAAGCCCCGATGATATTTCATACGGTTTGGATACATTTACAACTAATTGATTGTCGGCTTTACGCTTAAATTTTCTAATCTTGTCGAAGTGTTTTGTGCGATAGAAATTAGGAATCAAATCGTCAATACTCATTCCGTTGGTGCGGATAATAAATTTATATTTCTGTTGCTTTTCAGGGAATAAAAATTTTACTGCCCAGTACATTTCTTCGGTATTGTCGGGGCGAAACGGCACATACGAAAGCGACTCCGAAGCGTTTATTACAACCTGTTTGGCATTGTCGTCAATAGTTATTTTTCTTATTTGCAAAGTGCCGATATTTGTATATTGTTTAGCAACAGCGGTAAGCCGTTCGCCTATTTTTATTTTTAACGAATCTGTTTGCGCTTCGATATTGGCAGACGCAAAAAATGCAGCAAATGCTAAAGTTACTTTTATAAATATATTCCGCATAATTATAATTTTATTAAAATGATTGCAAATTTACAAAATAAATAGATATGCAGTTGCAGAAAATGAAAGAAACTTTTGCGAATAAGCAAACAGAATTATAAATAAACTCAAAAATGAAAAAAATATTAACGATTTTTTCGTTCAATTTTTATTCACCGTTTTTTCCAAAAGTTTCTTTTTTTAATGCCGCCTGAATTTGCTTGGTAAGGAACGGCTATTTATTAATTTAATTGAATTTTTGTTTTACAGAGGTATAATTACAAACTTTTATATAATTTTGCGATGTCAACTTTTATCAAAATATTTACAAAATGAATTTTTGCAAAACATTATGATAACAAAATGTATTAAATTATTAAAAAACAAAAATGCTGCCGATACTTAAAAAAGAAATCATACTGTTTTTTTCGTCGCTTACAGGATACATAAGCGTAGTGATTTTCCTTTTCCTCACGGCTTGGTTTATGTGGATTTCGCACGGCGAAATGAACATAATTGACAGCGGCTATGCAAATATCGATACCCTGTTTATAATTGCTCCGTGGATTTTTCTATTCCTTGTGCCTGCAACAACAATGCGCAGTTTTGCAGAAGAAAAGAAAATGGGAACGATAGAAATTTTATTCACAAAACCAATAGGCGAATTAAGCCTGATTACGGCAAAATTTTTGGCTGCCGTTGTACTCGTATTTCTGTCGTTGCTGCCGTGTTTGCTGTATTTTGTAACGGTTTACCAGCTCGGCAATCCTGCCGGCAATATTGATATTGGAGGCGCATGGGGATCGTTTATAGGTTTGTTTTTTCTGGCATCGTGTTATGCCGCAATCGGCGTTTTTGCATCCTCGCTGAGCGACAATCAAATTTTTGCCTTCATACTTGCGGCAGTGATTTGTTTCTTTATGTATATCGGAATAGCTGAACTTTCGAGCATTAAAATATTTTTGTTTGCCGACAGTTTTCTGCTGTCACTAAGCATCAACGAACATTATCAGTCAATAAGTCGCGGTGTTGTAGATACACGCGATGTACTTTATTTTATAAGCCTTATAACCGTTTTCATTCTGTTTACGCGGCTCAAACTGCAATCACGAAAATGGTAAAATAGTTTAACAATATGCGATTAAGACAAAAAAATATTATACAAACGTTATTAATAATTGCCGCAATATTATTAATAAATATCATCCTGTCAGCATCTTTTTTCCGAATTGATTTAACATCCGACAAGCGATATACCATAAACGACGTAAGCAAAAAAACAATGCAACAGATAGATGACATCGCTTATGTGCGCGTATATATGGATGGAGAAATGCCTGTTGAATTTAAAAAATTGCGCCGTTCAATAAAAGAAACTCTCAACGAACTTCAAATTTATGGACGAAATAATTTGCAGTATGATTTTATAAATCCGTCGGCAGGCAACGAAACCGAACGCGAAGCCTTTTTTACAGAACTGATCAGCAAAGGTATCGAACCGTTCACCGTTCAAATCAACGATGACGAAGGCGGAGCAATTCAGCGAAATATATTTCCGGCAGCTACGGTTAGATATAAAGGAAAAGAAAAATCAATAAATTTTTTCAAATACAATGACAGGCTGCTGCCCGAAGAAAACATAAATCTTGCTTATCAAAATATAGAATTTGAACTGATTTCGACCATAAAACTGTTGAGCCGCAAGGATTTTCCGAATATTGCATTTATCAACGGACACGGAGAACTTGATGACTACGAAACCCGCGATTTGGAAAGAGAACTGTCTCAGTTTTATAATATCAATCACGTTACGCTCAACGGCAAAGTTGGTATTCTTGACACATATAAAACAGTGATTGTTGCAAAACCTCAAAATGCGTGGAGCGAAGACGACAAACTGGTTATTGACCAGTATATCATGAACGGAGGAAATGTTGCATGGTTTATCGACGCAGTCAACATACATGCCGACAGCCTTGCCAAAGGCGAATTTACATACGCCGTGCAAAACATGCACAATCTCGATGATTTGCTGTTTCGCTACGGAGCGCGAATAAATGCCGATTTGATTCAGGATTTGCAGTGCGCATATATTCCTGTAAACATTGCCGTTGCCGGTTCGCAGCCCAATTTTCAGCCCGAACAGTGGCTCTACTATCCTTTGCTTTTTGCAAACTACGAAAACATAATCACCAAAGGCATCAATCTGGTGAAATCGCAATATGCAAGCACTTTAGATTTTGTAGGCTCATCTAAGTCTAATGTGCATAAAACTCCGCTTTTGTACACTTCCAACAGAGTGAAACTCACAAAAATGCCTGCAATTATTTCGCTTGCGCAGATAAACGACAAAATCACCGAAATAGATTTTAATCACTCGTTCAAAACGGTAGCAGCCATTTTTGAAGGGAATTTCGAATCGGGATTTAAAAATCGAATATTAAACAAATACAACAATGGCAATCCTTTTGATTTTACAGCCGAAAGCAAACGGGTGAAAATGTTTATCGCTTCCGATGGCGATATTATCCGCAACGATGTTGTACGGCGTGCAAGCCGTACCGACATTTTCCCTCTCGGATACGACAGATACATGAAACGAACTTTCGGCAACAAAGATTTTGTAAAAAACATAATTCTTTACCTTACCGATGACAGCGGACTTCTGGAAATTCATGCCCGCGAAATATCGCTACGTTTGCTTGACAAAGAAATGATTGTATTGAATAGAAACCGTATAATACTTGTGAACACGTTGCTCCCGCCATCTGCAATTATAATTTTCGGAATAATATTTACTTTAGTACGCAAAAGAATCAATACGCGAAAAATCAGACTGAAAAATGATGTTTGAAATTTTTGTCGGTCAGCAGCGACAAAAAAAATATATAAGCAATTTGAAACAGTTTCTTAAAAAAGTATTATCTTTGCGCCGTTAAATGCCCTTTTAGCTCAGTGGTAGAGCAGCTCATTCGTAATGAGCAGGTCGTCGGTTCAAATCCGATGAAGGGCTCAAACTTCAAAATAATCTGTTACAATTTGTTATGTTCGCACATTATAAAAAATATTTGGGTTGTTGCTCAAATCAAGAATTGCTAATTCAGTGTTTATACATAGTGATGAAAAATTAATAAAATGTAACAGCCAAACCTCATTTTTACTTAATTTCCCCGATGAAACAACCACAATAGCAGCAATAAACCAACGATCACAACCTCATTTACTCATTAACCTATGTTGTTTGTTTTCAAATCAGGTGAAAATCAGGTTTTATCATCGTTTGTTCAATATTGGGGGTTGTTATATTCTATTAATTTTTCATCCTTTTATAACTTTATGAGCTAACGAAGAGTTCCTTCCTTTGAATATACGATTTCAGAGCAAGTATAAAGTCTAATCAAAAAAAGTCTTTTCAGTAAAAAACCTTCTCCGCCATTTTACATATAATTTGCGACAAAAGTAATAAAAAAAACAGTATTTGAAAAAAACAATAAAAAAATATGTTTTTGCTATATAAATTAGTTTAGAATCATTAATTTTGTCGTCCCAAAAATATTGTATAAAATAATAAAAGAAAAACAAAATGGCAAAAGAAATAAAATTCAGTCTTTTATACCGCGATATGTGGCAATCGTCGGGAAAATATCAACCACGCGTTGATCAGTTGGAGCAAATCGCTCCCGTAATTATTGATATGGGCTGTTTTGCCCGCGTTGAAACGAATGGCGGCGCATTTGAACAGGTGAATCTGCTGTATGGAGAGAATCCCAATGTTGCAGTTCGTAAATTCACAAAACCATTTAATCAGGCAGGCATAAAAACTCACATGCTTGACAGAGGATTAAACGCTCTGCGCATGTATCCTGTTCCTGCCGATGTGCGTAAATTAATGTATAAGGTCAAACATGCTCAAGGTGTTGATATTACCCGCATTTTTTGCGGTCTCAACGACAGCAGAAACATTATACGGTCAATAAAATATGCAAAAGAAGGCGGAATGACGCCGCAAGGGTCGCTGTGTATCACACATTCGCCAGTGCACACCGTAGAATATTATGTAAATCTTGCAAAAACGCTGATAGAAAACGGCGCTGAAGAAATATGCCTTAAAGACATGGCAGGAATCGGACGTCCATACAGCATAGGGCAAATTATAAAAGGAATCAAAACAGCGTATCCAGATATAATTGTTGATTATCACGGACACAGCGGACCAGGATTTTCGGTTGCTTCGATGCTTGAAGCTGCAAAAAACGGCGTTGATATAATAAACGTTGCAATGGAGCCTGTTTCGTGGGGAATGGTTCATCCAGATGTGATTACAATTCAAGCCATGCTGAAAGATGCGGGATTCACAGTTCCCGAAATAAACATGAAAGCATACATGGAAGCACGCCGCCTGACGCAATCGTTTATTGATGACTTCCTTGGATATTTTATGGATCCAAGCAACAAAGTAAGCACATCATTGCTGGTTGGCTGCGGACTTCCGGGCGGAATGATGGGATCGATGATGGCTGACCTTAAAGGTATGCACAACGCAATAAACATGGCGCTTCGTCAACATAAAAAAGCCGAAGTTACACTAAACGAACTTGTAGTCCAACTTTTTCAGGAAGTTGAATACGTATGGCCCAAACTCGGCTATCCTCCACTGGTAACGCCATTCAGTCAGTATGTAAAAAACATTGCACTTATGAATATTTTTTCACTGGCGAAAAACGAACCGCGATTCTCAATCATCGACAAGGATACATGGAACATGATTTTAGGCAAAGCAGGAAAATTACCTGGCGATTTAGATACTGAAATTATTGAACTTGCGGGAAAAAATAATCTAAAATTTTACAATGGCGACCCTCAAGATGCTTTCCCCGATCAACTTGACGAATATCGAAAGGAAATGAAAGAAAACAATTGGGATTTCGGACTTGACGATGAAGAACTGTTTGAACTGGCGATGCACGACCGCCAGTATCGCGATTATAAATCGGGAATTGCCAAAGAACGTTTCAACAAAGAACTGGAAGCGGCAAAGGAAAAGGCAAATGCGCCGATTATTGCTGTCAGACCTGTTGTTGAAATGCCGAAATTTGACATAGAAAAAGTACTTGAACAGTATCCTAATGCCAAACCGCTTCATGCACCCTGCAAAGGCGAAGTAATTTGGCAATACGATATTGATGATATATCAACTGCGCCGACAACAGGCACAAAATTCAACGAAGGCGACAAGGTTTGTTTTGTGCAGGCATATTATGGAATAGAAGCCGTGGAAGCTCCTTTTGCTGGTAAAATTGTTGCCATATTTGCAAAGCAAGGCGACAAAATACAAAAAGGCGAAATACTCGGTTTCATAAGTTAATACCGGCATATCATTTAAACTCGTATCTTTTATATCTTTACTACTCCGGCAAAGCAGACAGCGGCTGTTTTGCCGTTTTTTTATTTCAGTGTTCCAATTGAGAAAGTTTTGCTAAATCATTAAAGTTTTAAAACATTGAATTTGTCAACAATACAACAGTATATATTTGTTTGTTGCTGAAACAAGGTTTTGCAAAGCCCTAAATATATTAATGATCTATTAACCTGAGTTTTGGATAAGAAGACAAAAAAGCAAGTATTCTACAATTTTTTGTAATTTTATACTTGATTAATTAATAAATAATTACATGTGATTATGAGTATACTTACCGACGACAAAA